>DAIOWK010000387.1:0-3382 GCA_036758525.1 Myxococcota bacterium | reverse complement strand
AGTTCCTCGGCTTCTCGTTCTGGATTGCCACGGGACGAGAGATCCGAAGGCGCGTAGCACCGCAAGCCCTCGCAGTGATGAAGGATCGCGTGCGCAAGGTGACCCAGCGGAACGCTGGGTGCAGCCTCGCGCAGGTTTGCGAGAAGCTCCGGCCGTACCTGACGGGCTGGAAGGCGTACTTCCGACTCGCCCAGACGCCGCGGATCTTCGCAACCCTCGACGAGTGGATCCGCCACCGTCTCCGGGCGCTGCAGCTCAAGCACTGGAAGCGCGGCCGGGTCATCTACCGCGAGCTTCACGCCCGCGGTATGACCGACCGCCAGTCCAGGCGGGTCGCAGCCAACAGTCGGCGCTGGTGGCACAACTCGGCGATGATGATCCACACCGCGCTACCGAACGCGCTCTTCGACGAGCTGGGGGTACCCCGACTCGCCGCGTGACCTCAACTCGCCGAACCGCCCGGTGCGGACCCGCATGCCGGGTGGTGTGGCAGGGGACGGAGAGGCATTCCTCTCTGCCCCTATGCCGATCCCACGTCCGCTGGCGGCGAGCGCTAGAGCACGAGCCGATCGACGACCTTGGAGAGTTGTCGCAGGTTTCGGCACTCCTCGGCGACATCGCAATAGGGCAGGTACTTGTCCATCACACTGTCGCCAAAACCCCAAGCTCCCGGACTCTCGGGGTTTAGCCAGACCAGATTCTTCGCCTTGTGATGGACGTCGCGCAGGCACCAAGCGCGGGGGTCGTTGTAGTTGTTGCGCGCATCGCCCAGCACGAGCACAGTGGTTCGTTTGTCGACGGCGGAGAGGAAGTTCTGCCAGAAGCTGTGGAAGGCGTAGCCGAAGTTGGAACGGGTGTAGACGTTGATCACGTCGCCGCCGTCCAGAGCCTTGTCGATGGCGTCGCTGATGTCGTTGTCGCGGAAGACGGGCGTCACCTCTCCGAGCTCCGCCACGAAGACGAAGGAGCGGATTTTCGTGAACGCTTCCTGCAGGCTGTAAACGAACTGCAGCATGAATCGCGAGACATTGGCGACCGAAGAGGAAACATCGCAAAGGATCACAAGTTTCGGCCGATCCTTCTTGCGCTGCTTGAACGACAGCTCGAACGGCACCCCGCCTCGGGCCATGTTGCGCCGCAGGGTCTGGTGGAGGTCAAGCTTGCCCTTCTGGAGGCGCCGGCGGCGAATCGAAAGGATGTTCTTGATGCGTTGGGCGAGGCGGCTTACCACCTCGCGCATCTGCCGCACCTCCTCCTCGGTCAAGTGGTAGAAGCTCTTCTCGATCAGCGTCTCGCGACGGAAGCGCTCCATGTAGTCGAAGTTCTGCTTCTGGAGCTCGCGCTCGGTCAGGTTGCGGACCGCTTTCCGCAGCGCCTCCATCAGACGCTCGACCAAGGCCTTTAGCGCCTCCGCTTCGCCCGGGGACATCCCCGCGGCCTGAAGCCGCGCCGCCAGGTCTCGCAGCTCCTGCGCCGCGCCTTCGGCGTTCAGGCGCTCCATCAGGCGGCGGCTAAAGAACCCGATCTGCAGCAGGTTCTCGATCCGGGAAACGCCGGCGCCTTCTGCCGCCTCACGGATCAGCTTCTCAAGCTGCGAGAGGTCTTGGGTGAGAAGTGCCCGCGCCAACTCGGAAAGATTCAGCTGGCTCGGATCGAGATTGGCCATGCCCTCTTGGACAGCACGAAGCAACGCCTCGAGGTCCAGCGCCCCGGGCAGCCCTTCCGTGGCCGCGCCGAAGGACTCGCGCAGGTTGTCGTAGAAGCCCGACCAGAAGAGATCGAAAAGCTGGTCGTAGCTCGGGATGTCCTCGGAGCGCTTGACCATCGAGGTGCGCAGGGCGTCGCGGAAGATCTCGCGCTCGTCCAAGCTCAGCTCGTCGAGCGCCGCGAAGGCGTCAAGCGCCTCCGCGACGGAGACGCGAATGCCGCTCTTCCGCAGCAGGTTGGCAAACTCGAGAATCTTCTTTTGCATCGCGCCCCCCCAACGGCTGCGCCCTAGACGATTGCCTAGTGCAGCGTCCCCTTCTTGGGCGGTGCGGGCGCCGGGGGCGTCGAGCCGGGCGGCGCGGGCTCAGCACGCTTTTCTTCGGCTTTGCGGACGATCAGTCGCCCGAGCTCGCTCTGCGCCTTCCGGATATCACCCTCGTACTTCAAGATCACGTTCAGGGTGTCGCGCACGAGCCCGTCGTCGAGCTCGGAAGCGTGGAGCGCGAGCAGAGCCCTCGCCCAGTCGAGGGTTTCGCTGATCGACGGGGTCTTCTTCAGATCGAGCTTGCGCAGGCGCTGCATGACTCCGACGAGCTCGTCGGCCAGCCGGTGCTCGATCCCCGGAATCTTGATGTCGAGAATGCGCCGCTCCTCCTCCTCCGTCGGGAAGTCAATGAACAGATGCAGGCAGCGGCGCTTTAGGGCGTCGGTCATCTCCCGCGCATCGTTCGAGGTGAGGAAGACGAGCGGCCGATGGGTGGCCGCGAAGGTGCCCACTTCGGGAACGGAGACCTGGAAGTCCGATAGCACTTCGAGCAGGAAGGCCTCGAACTCGGGGTCCGACTTGTCCACCTCGTCGATCAGGAGGAGTGTCGGGTTTTTTGCCGTGATCGCCCGCAGGAGCGGCCTTGGCACGATGAAGCGCTCGGAGAAGAAGATGTTGTCCTCGCTCCCGATCCGGTCCGCCGCTTCCCGCAAGGTGCGCGTCCCCGCCATGGCCTCGCTGAACTTTTCCTTCAGGATCTGGGTGTAGAGCAGCTGCTTCGAGTACTCCCACTCATACAGCGCCTTGGCCTCATCGAGCCCTTCGTAGCATTGCAGGCGGATCAGGTCGCGCCCCGTGGCGGCGGCCACCACCTTGGCGAGCTCGGTCTTGCCCACCCCAGCGGGGCCCTCCACGAGCACCGGCTTCTCGAGGCGCTCGGCCAAGAAGACCACGGTGGAAATGTTCTTCCCGCACACGTACCCGCACTCCCGCAGGCGGGCCTGGACGCTGTCAATCGATTCGAACATCGGTGCCTTTCCTGACGTCCCGACCGCGTGGCTCGGGAGCTAGCTCATGAGATGGAGCACGTGGCCCAGCTTTTCCTTCTTGGTCCGAAGATAGTCGAGGTTCTTCGCGTTGGGCTTCACCTCGAGCGGAACGCGCTCCACGATCGTGAGGCCGTACCCCTCGATGCCCGCGCGCTTGCCCGGGTTGTTGGTCACCAGGCGCATCTTGCGCACCCCGAGATCAACGAGGATCTGGGCGCCCACACCGTAGTCTCGCAGGTCCGGGGGGAAGCCCAGGGCTTCGTTCGCCTGTACGGTGTCGAGGCCCTCGTCATCTTGCAGCGCGTAGGCCTTGATCTTGTTCTTGAGGCCGATCCCCCGCCCCTCTTGGCGCATGTACAGG
>DAIOWK010000386.1:0-3386 GCA_036758525.1 Myxococcota bacterium | reverse complement strand
GCGGACAAACGTGCGATGAGACTCGAGGTGTCCCAGCGTCCCCCACCCATCGCCTGGACCTCCGCGTAGAACTGGTCGACAAGCGCGGTCACCGGAAGAGGGGCACGGGCTCGCCGCGCCTCGTCGAGAGCGAAGGCGAGATCCTTGCGCATCCAGTCGACTGCAAAGCCGAAGTCGAATTGTTCCTCAAGCATCGTTGCCGCACGGTTTTCCATCTGCCAGGAACCGGCGGCACCCTTCGAGATCACCTCTACGACCGCGCGCGCATCGAGACCGACCGCCGTGGCAAACTCGAGTCCCTCGGCCAGTGCCTGGACGAGACCCGCGATACAGATTTGGTTCACCATCTTCGCAAGCTGCCCGTGTCCCACAGGGCCGAGGTGTCTTATGAAGTGGGTGTAGGCCGCAAGAACCGGTCGTGCGGACTCGAAGGCATCGACGTCGCCGCCCGCCATCACGGTGAGCGTTCCGTGCTCCGCACCGCTCTGTCCCCCCGAGACCGGCGCGTCCAAGAACCCGATCCCGCGTGTGCGCGCAGCCGCTCCAAGCTCCCGAGCGAGATTGGCCGATGTCGTGGTGTGATCCACAAAAATTGAACCCGGGGGCATTGCGGAGAACGCTCCCCGCTCGCCGAGTGTCACTGCACGTACGTCGGCGTCGTTGCCGACACATGCGAACACGAAGCGTGCGTGCTGCGCCGCGTCGGCAGGGCTGGGCGCCGCTTGTCCGCCGTGCAGTGCGACCCAGCGCTCGGCCTTGGATGCGGTGCGGTTGTAGACCGAGACCGCATGGCCGGCTCGTGCGAGATGACCGGCCATCGGGAAGCCCATGACACCCAGACCGAGAAAGGCGACAGCCTCGCTCATCTATTTCCCTCTCTTTCTCTCGGGCAGGACCCTTACACGCACTCCGCTCGTGTACCTTCTCCTCACTTGAGGGGCGCCTACACCCTGCCGAAGAGGGCTGGCATGACGGAGATCTCGCCGAACTTCGATCCGGAGAGCGCACGGATCCTCGCTGCAGTGGAGGACGGCTTCGCAGAGGCCTGTGCTCTCGCGCATTGGATGGCCGCGCACCCCGAACTCGCGCTCGAGGAACGCGAGGCGAGTGCACGCTACGTGGCGTGGCTTGAGGCACGCGGCTTCTCGGTCGAGCGCGGGGTCGCGGGGATGGAAACGGCGTTCCTCGCCCGTTGCGGCCCTTCGCCGGCGCCGCTCCACGTCGTTCTTCTTGCGGAGATGGATGCACTTCCGGGCATCGGTCATGCGTGTGGACATAACCTCTCCGGACCAGCGAGTCTCTTGGCTGCGCATGCGCTTGCGGCGGCCCTGCCGGAGGAGGCCCTCCAGCTCGTGGTGGCCGGGGCTCCTGCTGAGGAGATCGGCGTCGGCAAGCGCCGGCTGGTCGAAGCCGGTGTCTTCCGCGACGCCCACGTGGCGATGATGGCGCATGCATCCGATATGCGGCGTGCGCATCGGCTCTTCCTCGGGAACCACAAGTTCGAGTTCGTGTACCACGGCCGCGCCTCCCATGCCGCGGCATACCCAGAACAGGGCCTGAACGCACTGGATGGCGTGGTTCAGCTGTTTGTCGCAATCGGTGCCCTGCGCCAGCAGCTGCCGCGGACGGCCCGCATCCATGGCATGGTGAGCGATGGTGGGGGCGTTCCGAACGTGATCCCCGAGCGCGCCGCCGCGCGCGTCTGGGTGCGTGCTCTCGACGACGCGACGCTCGAGGCCGCCTCGGCGCGCGTGGTCGCTTGCGCTCGCGGTGCTGCCGAAGCCACCGGCACTCGGCTTGAGGTGCTGCGCAGAGAGGCGGAGTCGCCGGCAATGCGACCGAACCTCGCACTGGCCGGTGTGTACCGCCATCAGCTTGAACGCCTAGGCCTTACCGAGACGAGTCATGCTCCCGATGCGTCGATCGGTTCGAGCGATATCACCCACGTGTCGCAGGTCGTGCCCACGATCCACCCGAACTTTCCGATCGCTCGCGCAGGCGAAAGGCTCGAGCTCCACACCCGCGCGTTCGCGGAAGCGACGACTGGACCGGAGGGTGACGCCGGTTTGCGCGAGGCGGCCCGGGGCCTGGCCCTCACAGTCAGAGAGCTCGCCCGGAGCCCCAGCCTGAGGGCTCTCGTGGCGGAGGAACACCGGTCCTCGCGCTAGAGACGTTGGCCAGGCGCCGCCACCCGGTCTAAGCTTCGACGCGGGGGGTTCCGGTCTCTGCGAGCTTCGTTGTCTCGCGACGACGGGTACGTGGCTGCGCGCCGCCGTCTCGCGCAGCGCCTGCTGGAGGGCGGTGTGCGTGACCCGCGCGTGCTCGGCGCCTTTGCCGCGGTGCCGCGCCATCTCATGGTTCCCGAGGCCCTCCGCACCGAGTCTTACAAGGACGCCGCTCTGCCCATCGGGGACGGCCAGACCATCTCGGCTCCTGCCGTGGTGGCCGCCATGACCGAGGCCCTTGAGCTCCAAGGCTCGGAGCGTGTGCTCGAGGTGGGCACGGGTTCTGGCTACCAGGCCGCGGTCCTCTCCCATCTCGCGGCCAGTGTGGTGTCGATCGAACGTGTCGGGCGGCTCGCAGCGCGAGCACGCAGCGCACTGGACGCGCTTGGCGTGGCGAACGTGGTGGTCTACCTGGGTGATGGCACGTTGGGTCGCCCAGCAAATGCGCCGTACGACGCGATTGTCGTCACCGCCGGCGGGCCCACGATCCCGCAGCCGCTCCTCGATCAGCTTGCCCCCGGCGGCCGCCTCGTCGGTCCGTTCGGTACCCGCGAAGAGCAGGCCCTCGTGCGTGTCAGGCGGAACGAAGCAGATCAGCTCGAACGGGAGACGCTCGGGCGATGCCGCTTCGTAGACTTGATCGGTGCACACGGATGGGCGGCGTAGGCCGCCGCGCATCGCGCGTCGCCGCTGCCCTCGCGGTCTTGGCCGCGCTCCTCTCCTGCGCCCACGGCGGCCGGAACAAGGGCTCGGATCACGTGGTCGAGCCGGGGGAGAACCTCTACCGCATCGCCCTGCGCTACGGGGTGACGGTGGACGACATCGTGAAGGCGAATCACATCGATGATCCCACAAAGGTTCCGGTGGGAACGAAGCTTTTCATTCCCGGTGAGTCTGCGCGCGTGGTGCCGCAGGAATCGGGAAGTGCGGAAGGAAAGGCCTGTGAGCCGCCCGACGATCTGCGGCGCATAAGTCAGAGGAAGGCCAAGAATGAGGCGGATCTTGCCTTCGAGTGGCCGGCCCGCGGTGGCCTAAGTACGTGCTTTGGGGAGCGACACAGTCGCCCCCACGAGGGAATCGACATTATGATGCCCGAGGGCACGAGTGTTCATGCCGCGGAGGCGGGCAAGGTCATCTGCAGTGACTGGATGGGCGCGTACG
>DAIOWK010000385.1:0-3398 GCA_036758525.1 Myxococcota bacterium | reverse complement strand
GCATCACCATGATGGCGATGGCGATTTAGCTCTCGAACGAGAATCCCGCCTACGAGGACATGGCTTCGAAGTTCTTCGAGCACTTCGTGCGGATCACCGATGCCATGAATCACCTGGGCGGCACGGGCCTTTGGAACGAGGAGGACGGCTTCTACTACGACCACCTCGTGGTGGACGCGGGCGATCCCGTACAGCTGCGCATCCGCTCGATGGTGGGGCTCGTACCGCTGATTGCCGTCTCGGTGCTGGAAGACGAGGCGCTTGAAAGCATGCCAGGCTTCTACCGCCGCATGCAGTGGTTCCTCGAGAACCGCCCCGATCTTGCCCGCACGCTCTCCTACCTCGAGACCCACACCCACAACGGTGGGAGTTCCTCGCATCGATTGCTCGCCATTCCCTCCCGGGCGCGCCTTGAGCGCATGCTGGGCTACCTGCTCGATGAGAGGGAGTTCCTCTCCCCCTATGGCCTGCGTTCCCTCTCCCGCGTGCACGAAGAGAAGCCCTATGTCTTTCGCGCCGGCGGCCACGACCAGCGCGTCGAGTACGAGCCCGGCGAGTCGAGAACGGGCTTCTTTGGCGGGAATTCGAACTGGCGCGGTCCCGTCTGGTTTCCGCTCAACTATCTCTTGATCGAGGCGCTCGAGCGCTATCACCATTTCTACGGCGACGACTTCAAGGTCGAGTGCCCTGCCCGCTCCGGCGTGCGAAAAAACCTGGGCGAGGTGGCGCACGAGCTGGCGCGGCGCCTCTCGCTCATCTTCCTGCCCGATGCGCAAGGGGTACGCCCCTGCTGCGGCGTCGATTGGCGCTTCCGCAACGATCCGCTCTGGCAAGGTCTGCATCTCTTCTACGAGTACTTCCACGGGGATACAGGTCGCGGGCTTGGCGCAAGCCACCAGACCGGATGGACCGCGCTCGTGGTGCGCAACATTCAAGACGCGGCGCGGGAACGCGCCGCATCGCGCCCGGTGCCTGGGACCTAACACCGGGCCGACGAGAGATCGAGCCCGGTCGGCCAAATCGCGCCGAAAAGGAGACGGGATGCGCGAGATTCCGCAGGTCCTGCCGCAGGACGAGTACAACCGCGCCCTCACCGCGAACGTTCACCCCGCGAGCTACGAAAACCCGACACCCGCGCCTCGCTACAACCTCGTCGTGATTGGCGCCGGGACGGCGGGCCTTGTGACTGCGGCGGGTGCCGCGGGGCTTGGCGCACGCGTGGCGCTCGTCGAAAAGCACCTCATGGGCGGAGACTGCCTCAACGTCGGCTGCGTACCCTCGAAGGCGCTGATTCGCGCCTCGCGCGCAGCGGCGGAAGTAAGAGGCGCAGGGGCCTTCGGGGTGGAGGTCCCACCGGGGGTAGAGATCGACTTCGCGAAGGCGATGGAGCGGATGCGCGCCCTCCGCGCGCGGCTCAGCCACAACGACTCGGTCGAGCGCTTCACGAAGGAGCTCGGGGTCGACGTTTTCTTGGGAGAGGGGCGCTTCGTGGACGGTGACGCCGTCGAGGTCGATGGCGCCCGGCTTCACTATCGGCGCGCGGTCATTGCCACCGGGGCGCGGGCAGCAGAGCCCCCCGTCCCGGGGCTTTTGGAGGCAGGCTTTCTCACCAACGAGACGGTCTTTTCCCTGGTCTCGCGTCCCCGGCGTCTTGCCGTGATCGGCGGGGGCCCCATCGGTGCGGAGCTCGCCCAGGCCTTTCAGCGCCTCGGCTGCGAGGTGACACTCTTCCACGACAGGGAGCATCTCCTCGAGCGCGAGGACCCCGACGCAGCCGCGATTGTTCAGCGGGCGCTCCTTCGGGATGGAGTGAGCCTCGTCCTAAACGCTGCGATTCAACGGGTCGAGCGCAAGGGCGACGAGAAGGTGCTGTGCTACCGGGCGGAAGGCGGCCCTTCCGACTGCGTGGTGGACGAGATCTTGGTCGGCGCCGGTAGGCAGCCGAATGTCGAGGGCATGGAGCTCGAACGCGTGGGCGTGGCCTACGACCCGAAGGGCGGTATTCGGGTCGACGATCGGCTGCGGACGAGCAACTCCAAGATCTTTGCCGCGGGCGACGTCTGCATGGCCTGGAAGTTCACGCACGCCGCGGACTTCGCGGCCCGGATCGTGATCCAAAACGCGCTTTTCCCGTCTTTCTTTGGCGGCCGAAAGCTCTCCGCCCTCCACATGCCCTGGTGCACCTACACCGAACCCGAGATTGCACACGTAGGTCTTTACGAGCACGAGGCGGCTGCCCGAGGGATTGACGTCACCACCTTCCTGCGCCCCTTTTCCGAGGTGGACCGCGCGCTTTTGGACGGCGAAGAGGACGGATTTGTGAAGATCCACGTCCGCAAGGGAAGCGACCAAATCCTCGGGGCGACAATCGTCGCGCAGCATGCCGGCGACATGATCTCGGAGCTAAGCGTCGCCATGGCTGGAAAGCTTGGGCTCTCGCACCTCGCGAATGTGATCCACCCCTATCCCACGCAAGCGGAGGCAATCCGACAGATCGGTGACCTCTACAACCGAACGCGCTTAACGCCACTGGTAAAGGCACTGTTCACGGGCTGGCTCCGCTTTACGCGGTAAGAGGCCCGCGAGCAAGGGAGTGGTGGCCCCGCGCGAGCCTTCGTCGCCGCGTTCACTCGATCGGGTTGCGAAATCCGAGGAGCCGGTTCACGAGGAAGATCATGAAGGGGTTCAAGAGATAGAACCGATAGGGCCAAAGCGGAGAGTGGCAGTCGAGGGGCGAGAGCGTTCCGTCGAGGATCTCCGCCGCGGCCTCGGCCGTCTTTGCGCCGAGGATGTCGAGGATGCCCTCGCCGATCTCCGCCGAAGCGCCTGCGGGCGCGCCGTTATAGGTGTGGTCAAGGAAGAAGTGAACGTTCCCGCGAAAGGATCGAACGAGTTCGAGGAAGCTCCGAATCCTCCCCTTCGGCGCCTCCTGGCGCCCGCCTTGGGCCTTGCCGAGCCAGCTCTCGAAGGAGACCCGCGGGAGCTCCTTGTACATGGGATCCACCCAGCCGCCGTGGAGCGCCAGGAGCTGCGAGGTTTCAAGGAAACCCGCATGTGTGTCATCGCGCAGGTACTCGGGATTTGCGCCCGGCAGCGCTCCAATCAGGGTCTCGAGGTTCTCGCCCCCCCCGGTGAGACGTGAAAGCATGAGCGAGAAGAGAGACACCATGCGGATCCCGCGCCGCTTCGAGACGCGCTCGCATGCCTTCTCAATCGCAACGAAGTGTCTTGGCCCTCCGTGAAAGTTGGAGATGAAGACGTCTCCGAAGCCTTGGGCGGAAAGCGTTCCCCCGAGGTCCTCGAGAAAGCGCGAGACCGTGGAAGGCCGGAAGGAGAGGGAGCCCGCCTGGGGGACGACGTCGGCCTCGGGCGCGCTGGCGTGGGCGATCTGGGCGGCG
>DAIOWK010000384.1:0-3421 GCA_036758525.1 Myxococcota bacterium | reverse complement strand
GATCCTCCACCGTGACGATCTTCGCCTTCCGAGTCCGGTTGATCTCGTTGATCATCGTCGCCAGCGTAGTCGACTTGCCCATGCCGGTGGCACCCGTCACAAGCACATAGCCACGCTGTACGAGCGCAAGGTCATGCAGCACGTTCGGAAGGTTCAAATCCTCGAAGCTTCGAATCTGCAGCGGGATCACGCGCAACACGATGTTGAAGAAGCGTCGCTGTCGTGAAATGTTGACACGGAATCGACCCTCGCCGGGCAGTTCGAACGCCAGATCGAGCTCGTTCCAGTTCATGTTTGCCTGGCGGGGATCGCCCTCAAGCAATAGCTTTGCGATCGCCTCGGTGTCCGTTGGCGTGAGCACCTTGTAGCGAAGCTCCACGAGGTCGCCGTGGAAGCGATAGAGCGGCAAATAGCCGACCTGGAAATGGATGTCGGACGCCCCCTTCTCAAGGCCAAGGCGCAGGAGGCGATGAACCTTCTCCCGTTCCATCCCGGAACGCCCTCCGAGGCCCCCGATGCACCGGGGAGCCGGCCGAGCCCGCAATCGCCCGCCGTCAGTCGGCACCGCGGGTCCCTTCCCAGACCGTATCGGCGTGCGGCCCCCTGCCTTGACTGCGCACGAGACGCGAACTCGCAGCTACACTTGCGTCCAAAGGACCCGGGGGGCGACTTGCGACGGCGCGGCTCGCGGAGGGCGGCAGGGGTACTGGCGGCGGGCCTTTGGCTCTCGCTTGTCACCATCCAACCCTCCGAGCCCTCTTGGGCGGACGAGACCTCTCCGCCCCCGCCTCCTCCTCCCTCGGGGCAGGCCAAGCCCGTCGACCTCGATCGCTTGCTGAAGCTCCCCTCCTCCGTCGAGTTCGATGTCGAGAAGAAGGGGGGAGCAACCAAGACGGAATGGCGCGCGCGGTTCGAGCAGGCGCACGGGGAGGTCCAGAAGGCACGGGCGGACCTGGCGAAGGCCGAGAAGGCCCTCGAGACCGGCGCCGAGAAGTCGCCCTGGACGATGACGGCGCCCGGCGTCCAGGCCACCACCCAGACCGAGTCGACCGCGAACTTTTCCCTGACTCAGGAGGTGAAGCACCAACGCGAGGAGGTGAAGCGCACGGAAAAGCACCTGCGCGACCTCGAGGTCGAGGCGAACCTGGCGGGGGTTCCGGCGGACTGGCGGGAGTAGCCTAGCTAATAGCTAGGCCGCTCGGCTGCCCGCGTCTGCGCGCTGGGGGAAGTCCGCAAGCAGCGCAAAGGCAACGGACAGCAGCACCGGTCCAAGAAATAGACCGAGCGTCCCGAAGGCCAAAAGGCCCCCAAGCAGTCCCAGGAAGAGCAGAAGGAAGGGGATGCGGGTCGGCCCCGAGCTCATCAAAACCGGGCGGAGCACACTATCGATCGTGCTGACCAGGGCCAAGCCCCAGACTGCCATGCCGATTGCAGCTTCCGTGTGTCCCTGGGTGTAGAGCCAGATCGCCGCACCCCCCCAGATCAGCGGCGGTCCGACGGGCAAGAACGAGAGCACGAAGGTGAGAGCGCCAAGGGCCACCGCCGAAGGAACACCAAAGATCGCAAACCCGATTCCCGCGAGGATGCCCTGGCCGAGGGCGGTTCCCAGGAGGCCGAACACCACCGTTCGGACCACCCCCCCCACGTTGTCTAGAAAGCGCTCCCCCGCACTCGGGAAGACGACCGGCGCCAGCCTTCGCGCCTGCGCGATCAGCCGTTCACCGTCGATGTAGAAGGCGTAGAGAGTGACGAGCATGATCGCGAACTTGAAGAAGTTGGTTGCGATTCCTCCTGCGATCCCCACGAGACGACCGGAGACCTCGGTCCCGTACTTCGCCACGTACTGCGCGACTGCGGTGGGATCGAAAACCGATTCGGAGCGCAGCTGCAGAAGAGGCTTTGCCAGCCACGGCCGGGCCTCGACCCAGTTCGGGAAGGGCGCCCCCTGGGCAAGCCATTCCCGCAGAACCGAGACGAGCTGTGTGGCCTCGTTCGCAAGCACGACCAGAATAGAGGCGAGGGGAATGCCAAGGCCAAGCGCCACGGTGAGGGTGAAGGTGGCTGCGGAAAGATGCGGTCGATGGGTGCGGGCCCGCACGGCCCGGTAGAGGGGCCAGGTGACATAGGCGACGATGGCGGCCCAGACCATCGGGACAAGGAAGGGCTCGAGCACAAAAAACGTCGCGAGAAGGAGCCCCAGTCCGCCCCCAACGCGCGCGATGACGAACCCCACAGAGCGCTCTTCGCGGCTCATGGCTCTCCTTTCCCCTGGCTCAGCGCGTCGGAGACATCATGAACCCACGGGCGCACCCATGGGAGGAAAGCGTAGGCGGGAAGTCCCAGGAGCGCTGTCAGCGCAAAGTAGCTCGCGTAGCCCAGCCGGTGGGCGGCCCAGCCCGACACCACTCCCGCGAGTGTGCCGGGCAGCGCGTACAGGGCAGACAGACACGCGTACTGAACGGCGGCGTGCTCGCGCTCGCAGATCCGCATGAGGCAGGCCAAAAATGCGGCCGACACGAGGCCCGCACAGAACGACTCGAGGACCGATGCCCCGTAGACGCCGGGATTGCCGAGCTCGGGCAGGGCAGCCACCGTCGCATAGGCAAGGTTCGGTAGCAGGGCGAGGGCGCCGAGGACGAATAGGCTCCTTCCGATCCCCTTGCGCGCGATGTACACACCCCCCGAAACTGCACCAGCGACCGTGGCGATCGGTCCGAGGGTGTTTGAAACGAGGGCGATGCGACCGAGCGAGATGCCTCGGTCTACCCAGAAAGGCTGCAACATCGGCACCATGGCGAGATCCGCGAGGCGATAGAGCAGCACGAAACCGAGCACTCCCAGGGCGCCCGGGCGAACGAGCCACATGCGCAATGCCGGGCGCGGATCGGCGGATCGATGAGCCCTTGGCGGCTCCACACGGGGCGTCCGCGAGATCGCCCCCGCCAGGACGAGGAGCAGAAGCGAGGCGACGGTGAAGGTCGCCGGCCACCCGATTCGACCCGCCAGCAGAAGAAGAGGTCCCCCCGCCGACACCAGCCCGAGACGGTAGGCTGTGATGCGAACACTGTTCGCGGGGCCCTCCTCGCCGCGGGGCACGAGGCCAATCGTATAGGCGTCGATCGCGATGTCCTGTGTGGCAGAGGCTACGCAAAACAGCATGAGGATCGTCCACGCGGCCACGCTGATCGTTGCCGCGTCGAGGGAGCCAAGCACGATCAGCGCGGCGGCCATGACGCAAAGCGCCCCGGCGATCCAGCGCTGCGCGCTCCCCCACGCTCCCACGATGGGGGACCAGAGGAACTTGAGCGACCAAGCCAGATACAAGCCTGAGAGCAAGCCCACGCTCTCGAGCGATGCGCCGTGGGTCCGGTAGTAGACGGGCCAGACGCTGCGAAAGATTCCGTACGGGAATCCCTCGACG
>DAIOWK010000383.1:0-3430 GCA_036758525.1 Myxococcota bacterium | reverse complement strand
AGTCCCACATGATCTTTACGCCCGCCTGGGGATCCCCCTTGCAGTCGATCTGATCCATCGGGAAGGGTTGGCCGGCCGTGTAGTTCTCGAGGCTGCCGTCGGGACCGATCCTGGCCTGACCCGCGAACTTCTTCGTGGCCTCCTGATATTCGGCCGCTGGCGTGTAGTCCCGGAAGGAGGGGCCAACCTCGAGCTTCATTCCTTCATAGAAGAAGAAGTCGCGATTGTTCCAGAACTCCGGGGGAAGGAAGGGCTTGAGCGAGTCAATCTTGTCGAAGGTGATGACGTCGCCTTCCTTGAATGAGGGGCCCACGACCCCCGTGTCCTCTTTTTTCTGGGCCGCCACCGGCGCCGCGATCGCAAGCGCGGCAAGCGCGCCCGCGGCGATCGTACAGAGATGCCTCCTGGCGAACGAAAACATGAAGCGACTCCTCCTTGCGGTTCGGGCCTTCGCCAAGACATGCGCCTGACGAACCGGGCGTTTCGAACCGAAGACCATCCGGGCATGCACGGGCGCTTTGTCCGCCGGCACGACGGTCTGGGCGATTTGGGACAGCGCACCTTCCCTTGGGAAACGGCGATCCCTCTCTAAACTAGGGCTCCGTTCGTTGTCAAGGAGAAGGACGCTGGACTCGATCCCCGCCCCGTCTTCGCCTGCGCTCGGCGCTCGGGCACTCCCGAGGGTTCGACGACACGAGGGCGGATTCCGTTTCAAGCTCCGGGTCCTCGGGATCGAGCCGGCCGTGCGTCTTGGGCTTTGCCTCGTGCGCATCGGGGCCGCACTCGTGTGGAGCCGGCTTTTCGACCCCTTCTTCTCGCCGGAACGGCGCGCCGCCCGCCGGGAGGAGCGTTTGACGCGCGCCGCGCGCTCCCTCGCGACGGTGCTGGGGGATTTGAAGGGTGCCTTCGTCAAGGCCGGGCAGTTCGCCTCGCTGCGGATCGACATGCTTCCCGCCAGGGCGCGCGAGGCCCTGGCCTCGCTCCAGGACCGGGTCTCGCCCCTTCCCCTCGAAGTCGTTCGTGAGGTGGTGGAGAGGGATCTCGGAGCGCCTCTTGAAGCGCTCTATCCCCGCTTCGACTCGACCCCCCTCGGCACAGCTTCGATCGCACAAGTCCACCGCGCGACCCTCCCGGACGGCCGGGAGGTGGCGGTGAAGGTCCAGCACCCCTGGCTCGAGGCTTCTTTGCGCGCGGATCTCGGCGTGATCCGCGTTGCACTCGCCGGCTTCTCATTCCTGCGCGGCCGCGGGCGCGTGGATCAGCGGCGCGTCTTCGAGGAGTTCGCCGCTGGTCTCGCCGAAGAGCTCGACTTCGAGCGCGAAGCGGAGGTCGCCACCGAGATCGCAGCCAATCTCGCTCACGAGTCGCAGATCGTGGTGCCCGAGATCGTGCCAAGCCACACCACAAGACACGTTCTCACCATGCGCTACCAGCCCGCAGTACCGATCCTCGACCGCGCAGCGCTGGCACGGCTTGGAGTTGCGCCCGGCGACGTCCTCGGAGTGCTGGCCCGCGCCTACGCCAAGCAGGTGTTCGTGGATGGGCTCTTCCACGCCGACCCCCATCCAGGAAACCTTTTCGTGCTCGAGGAGCCCGAAGCCAGCAGCCGTCCGCGGGTTCTCTTTGTCGACTTTGGCCTCTCGAAGCGACTCGACCCCGCCCTCCGCCAGGAGTTGCGAAAGGGAATCTATGCCCTCTTGCAGCACGACCTCGACGGCTTCCTTTCGGGCATGGAGCGCATGGGGATGATTGCGCCCGGGGCGGAACCAAGGGTGCGGGCTGCGGTCTCCAGCATGTTCGCGCAGATTCGCGAAGGCGGCGGAACGCCCCTTGGCATGAGCGGGAGCGCCATCCTCTCCCTGAAAGACGAGGCCAAGGTACTCCTGCAATCGACTGAGGGTCTCCATCTCCCGAACGAGCTCCTGCTCTACGCGAAGACCCTTTCCTACCTCTTCCAACTCGGCGCCGAGCTCGACCCGAGCGTTGACCTGATGCGCCTCTCGGTGCCGTTTCTGCTTCGCTTCCTCGCGGGCGGAAGCTAAGACTCCCTTTGCATGCATGCTGGCGCGAATCCTGAGACAAGCGACACGGCGGTGGTTTCGAGGCGTAGGTAGTTGGCCGCTCTAGGACGCCCTTCAGGGCGCGAACGCAAGGCTCACGAGCAGGGCGACTCCCGCAACGAGGAGAAGTCCGCCCGAACCTCGGTACACCCAGCGCAGAACACGCTCGTCGAATCGGTCGCGGATGAGTCCGACACCGCCGAGTAGCACCAGCCACCAAAGGAGCGACCCCGAGAAGACTCCGAGCACAACCGTGGCCGCGGCCAGCCCATCGAGCTCCTCCGAAGCGAGCCCAAGGGCGGCGGACACGGAGGCAATCGCCAGCAGGACGAGCGGGTTCGCGAGCGTGAGGAGAAACGTCGAGGCGAAGGCGCTCACGAGACCCTGGGCTCCAGGGGTAGACTGGGGCCAAGTCACCTCGCCACGAACGGAACGAGCACCGAGAATGCACAGAACGAGGCCGCCGCCGAGGCGCAGCACTGCCTCATGAGCGCGCAGAAAGCTCGCCACAACACTGATACTGAACGCAGCCACCGCACCGTAGAAAGTGTCGGCCAGGGCAGCGCCACAGCCGGACACAAACCCGAGGCGAAAGCCCCCGCTGAGCGTGCGGCGGATGCAGAGGGCATTCACCGGGCCAAGCGGCGCCGCAATCGAAAGCCCAACCAGAAGTCCGATCCAATAGACGCCCACGCGCTCCGCCGCCTTCCGGCTGCCCGCTGGGGCAAATCCTCGGCCTTCTTCTTTTTGGGCGCCGCCGAGGTGTAGGAGTAGCGCGGCGGTCCCCTCGCCGCCTCTGCAGCAATCACCACCGGTGATCGGGAAGGAAAGCCTTTGACGGACGGGTCGACCTCCGTCGACGACGTCCTCAGCCCTCACGGCGCTTTTTGTCGGGCTCTGCTCCGATCTCTGGTCCTGAGCCAGCTCCAGGTTGAGGTCCCTACGCTTGTTGGAGGGACCTCATCATCGATACGAGCGGATCTCGACCTAAGCGATGAGACCGATGACATCTTCGGAAGCTACCGGAGATCGGCCCTACACGGACCGTTGCAGGAGGCTGTGCGCCGAATCGACTCGGCACGCAACGTCCCTCATCGCGCAGATCAGGGTATCCGCGTCCCGCGGCGACAGGTCGTGCGGGGTCGCGGGTGCAGGCTTCGACGTCTAGGGCGAGGGCGCCTTCACGACCTTGACATAGGTCGCGACCTTGGTCACGCCATCGTCCTGTCCGTTCATCACGACCGCCCAACCCTTTTTGAGGTCGCTGATTGCCAGTTTGGCGTTCGTACCGGACAGGATTGTCGCCGAATCGGCGACGCTGTAGACGACACCCTCGTCGCTCGTGCTCTTCACGGTGAGGTTCCTCGCTT
>DAIOWK010000382.1:0-3439 GCA_036758525.1 Myxococcota bacterium | reverse complement strand
CATAGACGCCCCCGGGGTGGTAGTGGCTGATCCACTGGCACCAGCGGTGGAGGTGGAGCTGGCCGTGCGACTCGTGCCCGGGGAGCGATGGGTCTCCGACGAACCAAAGGTGGGTCTCGAATCCGAGTTCGGCCAGCGCCTGTGTCAGACCCTCGATGCGGCTCGCGATTCCTCCGGCCCGGGAGTACCCATCGGGCCCTTCGAAGGAGAGTACGTGGAACTGCATCGAGAGATTCCTTCCGACTATCTTCTCTGCCAAACAACTGCAGACTTTGTGCCAGCGCGATCCTGCCTAACGGAATGTCCTTGCGGCGCCGCCCGACGCTCGTGTGGCGCAGCTACCAAGCGCACAGAGCACCGCGCTGAAAAGGCGACACTTCTGACGAAGTCTGGACTGAGTCTCGTCACGAGGTTTCCCCCTCGTATCTGCGCGCGGGATTGATCGGTTCTACAGCTTCGGCCGCTTGCGGATGTCTCAGGGACTGCCCACCCGGGCTCTGGGTGGATCGTGGGCGTAAGGCCCCCCTGGTCGCCTGATCGTCCGAAAGAGGACGGAAGCCCTCGCCGATTTTTACAGGTTCCCAGCACATCTGCAAAGCACACGCGCAATCAAAGGACAACACCTGAACGCCATGCGGATGCCACACTGAGTCTGAACTGGGCGTCCATTGTGAGCGGGCGCGTGCCCATTCTCTCGCCCAGTGTCGGTCCCCAAGTCGATGCGCTGCCACGTGTTCACGAGCACTTGGGAGAGCGAGGTCTGCGAAAAGGAGCTATGGATTCCGCCCATCGCGGCGGTGCGGGTGGGGTCGGCAAAACGGGCGAACGTGCTGTTCCTGGAGACCCTCCCCATGCTGCTGCGGGTGCAGTGAAGATCGTCGATGAACTCAGAGCCAAGACCCGGCCCAGGGGATCTCAGCAGAATCGGCCGAGATGAGACACGAGCTGGCGGTAGATTGCCAGCTCTCCAGAAGCACCTTCGTCGACGGCGCGTTCGAGCCGCGCAACTGCACTGGTGAGGTTCGGCTGCGGGGGGCACGGAAGGCCTCCTACGCGCTCGGCGGCGGCTTCGAGTGCCTTCACCACCTCTGCGTCAAGGAGGGATTCGGCCGTCCGGAATGAATCCGTCACCGCGTTTTGGCGTCGCGCATATCGCTCGCGCGCCAAGGAGAGGAGCGCGAGAAAGACTCCCTGCACATCCGGAAGGGAGCGTTGCACAACGTCGCGCTGGCCGGCTCCCGTCTCGAAGCGAGACTCCTCGAGAAGCGTCTCGACTTTGCTGAGCTGGCCCTGAACGTCGAGGCGTATCGAATCAAGGGAAGGACCGCGTGCCTCATCAGCCGAGCCTGCACGTGGGACGAGTTTTGCAAGGCAACGCAACGTCGTTGCAAACGCGGCGAAGAGTTGGTCGTTCGCGCGCACCGGCCAGAGCTCAGTCTCAATCACCCACAAAACCGTGAGGCCTAGTGCAATCCCGATCAGCCGGTCCCGTGCCACCTCGAACGAGGTCATCGGGCCATAACCCTGCAGGACGCACTTGTAGAACGCAAAGCCAAGCTGAATCCCGGCATAGGCAATGCGGGCGCTTCCGAATGCCAGCCAGCCGGCGACTGCGGTACCGGCCGCAAGTACGACCCAGAACCCGCCGACGTCGTCCAGGTATGGGAACACCGCTCCCACCGCAATCATCCCGAGGAGGCCGCCGGCAGCGGCACCGGCGAAACGCAGCGCGGCCTTCTGGACGGTCGCGCCGAGGCTCGAGAGCGGAACGACGTAACACGTGATGATCGCCGTATAGATCCCGGGCCAATCGGTAGCTTCTAAGAGGACAAAACAGATGAGTCCTGCAAGCGCGCCCTTCAGCGCGAATCGGATGTATGCCGGGTTCGTGAAGGCGTCCGGGACGAAGAGGCGAGGGCCGGACTCGCGACCCCGCTCGTCGGCCAGAGCGGGAACCGCCGAGCGGTGGGGCCACGCTTCGCGGATTCCCGCGAGCGCGCGCTCGATTTCCGCGAGCGGACCGAGCGATTCGGCCAAAGGAGGGTCCGCTGCTGGATGGATCGCTGGAGGCGGTGCCTCCGCACGAATCCCAGCCTCCGCGGCCGCGCGCAGGCGCGCGCACTCCTCCGCCAAATGCAGGAGCCGCAGCTCGAGCTCACGACCTAAGGGTGCCCGAGGAAGGGTGCCCAGGATTGCTGCCGCGTCGACGAGCCTTTGCGCGAAGCTGACCATCGCGGAGAGTTCGTTTCCTCGCACTCCGAGCCCTGGGTGCCGGAGTCGCGCGACCTTCAGCAGCTTCTCAGGCCGCGCGAGCCCGGCGAGTGCCAGCTTCTCCGCCGCGCGCGCGCTCGTGGGAGTGACGGTCTCCCCAAGGCGCAGGCGAACGACCGACTCCGCCGCACTGAGCCTCTGGGCAACCTCCCGGTCGAGGAGGCGAAGCGGGTCGCCCGGAGAAAGCCACCACTGCACGGCGAAGTTCGTCGCGATCCCGAGGATCAAGCACCACCAAGTCCAAAGCAGAAAATCCAGCGCGTCTTCGGGCTGATAAAAATGAAAGACGTCAGGAACGGCGATCAGAAAGGCCGCGCCAAGGCCCATCGGCAGCGCGATGAGACCCAGCACGAGGGCGCGCGTCAGGTAGAGGCCGGCCGCAAACACCACGAAGAAGAGGCCAACCCGCAGCCAAGGAATGTCCATCGCCACCATCAACGCGAGGAGCGCCACGCCGCAGCCGATTGTGGTGCCGAGCGCGCCTAACACCGAGGCGAGGAGCGTCGTTCCCGTGTCCTCTTGTGCCATGAAGTACATGACGAGCAACACGAGCGCGCCTTCGGGGATGCGATGGGTGAGGATGAAGAAGGTCACGACCACGCAAGCGATCACCAGGCGGAGCGTCGCCTGCGCTCGATCGGGAGTCGGAGCCAACTCGCGGCGCAGGAAGTGGAGCCACGTCTCGGAGCCCGATGCGGCGAGAACCTCGGCGGGGACGGAGCCTGCGCTCACGGCGTCTCCGAACCGCGCTTGGCGTTGCCATGGACCGTCACGATCGCCGAGGCTCCGAGACGGAACGCGTCGTCCGCGTCATCGACTCGAATGCGCACGGGGAATCGCGCTGCGAGCCTCACCCAGTCGAGTGCGCGGCCGACCTGGGGCAGGCCCGCCGTGCTCGAGCCGTTCTCCGGGAGGACCGCCCAGCCGAGCCCGACCACCGTTCCGCGGTAGCGCCGGGCTGGGCGGGAGTGGAGGAAAACGTCGGCCGCAGCACCGTCCGGGATGTGTGGCAGCTCGGTCTCTCGAAAGTTGGCCACGACCCACCAGGTTCGCGTATCGACCAGGGTGAAGAGCTCGACCCCCGGGCGGGCGAATGCGCCTTCCGAGATGGTGAGGTTCACCACCTTGCCCGAGAAAGGCGCCACGACACGGCAATGAAACAGGTCGA
>DAIOWK010000381.1:0-3441 GCA_036758525.1 Myxococcota bacterium | reverse complement strand
AGGCCTTCGCGCGTTATAACTCCTGGATGAACCAGAATCTCTACGATCTGGCGGCGAGGCTCTCCGATGAAGAACGCAAGCGCGAGGTCGGCGCTTTCTTCGGCTCCCTCCACGGCACCCTCTCGCACCTCCTCCTCACCGATCAGCGGATGCCCGGGTTCTGCGGTCTCGACCTGATCGAAGCGTCCCGGCTCGCGGGGCTCAACATCCCTGCCATCCTGATCACTGCGTTCGGCGATCCCGAGACCCACGAGCGCGCCGAGGCGCTCGGCGCAACGCCCGTGCTCGACAAGCCATTCGCGATGCTGGAGCTCGTGAGCCTCGCACGGCGCCTCGTACCGGGGGTGGCTTAGGATGGCTCGATCCACACTTCGTCGTCTGCGGCACGGCTTTGCCGCGAGAGGTCCCGGCTTCTACGTGTTTGATGAGGACGCCCTGGCCGCACAGGGCTGGGCCCGGGAGCTCTTCAAGTGCGCTCAAGAGCTCATGGTCCGCACGTCCGTGCGCCCCCATGCGAAAGCGATCAGCGCGACCATGGCGAAGCCGAAGACCATGCACCCCGCTGCGGGCCCGAGGGCATCCGCCAAGAGGCCGGCCGCGAGGTTGCTGGCCGGGGCCACACCGAGCAGCGCCACGGAGTAAACGGAGAGCACGCGCCCGCGCAGCTGCGCCGGGGCGCTTTCCTGAAACAGCGTGCGGCTCATATTGAGAAAGACGGCGCCGCAAAGACCCCAGACAAAGACCACACCTAGGAATGCGGGGAAGGGGAGTGGAAGACCCATCACGGTGAGGGAGAGGCCGCCTCCGAGAAGTCCCAGCAAGAGCGCGCGCCCCTTGCGCCGGATGCCGCCGCGTACGAGGAGCCAGAGAGAGCCCAGAACGGTTCCGGCCGGGAAGACAACGAGGACGAGGGAGAGGTCGGTCACTCCGCCGTGGTGTACGTCGCGCACGATGAGGGGACACAGAACGTAGTAGGGCCCCAGGAAGAAGAGGCCGTTGCTGGCCACGAGGAGCGCGACGGGTCGCAGACGCGGCGAGCCCCAGACCGCGCGCAGACCTTCGCGGATCTCGGAGAGGGCGCGGCGCCGGAGCTCCCGGGACCTCCCGCCGCTGTCCGTCTTTGCGAGGCGAGAGAGCGGGACTAAGCCCAGAAGCAGAACGCCCGCCTGGGTCACGAGCAGAGCCGGGCTTCCGAAGCGCTCCGCCAGACCCGCCCCCCGTGCTCCCAGCGCCTGGGCGACGAACTGTACGAGGGTTGCTGTGGTGACCGCCCGTAGCAGCGCTCCCTCGGCGACGTCGGACAGCAAGGCGTCGCGCGCGGGACCCACGAAGGACTGGAAGGAGCCCCAGGCCAGGCCATAGACGAGGAGCGCTCCCAGGCTGAGCGCACCGGCGTCGACCACCTTCGCCATGAACAAGGTCGTCGCGGCAGCCACGAGGTGCACGGCCACGAGCAGGCTCCGGCGATCCAGTCGGTCGGCCGTGACTCCGCCCGCGAGAAGCAGGACGAGCGCGGGCAGGTTTTGGAACATCTGTGCCGTCCCCACCCAGCGGGGGTCTGCGCGCAGCTCGCCCACCGCGAGCCAGGAGAAGAGCACCTGCTGCATCCCCCACGAGCCGTACCAGGCTCCGATCGCGCTCATGAACCAGGGGTAGAGGGCGCGCGCCGGAGCGAGCCCGGAAGGAGGGGGCTCGGGCGAAAGAGGCTCGGGGGCGTTTTGCATGGAAACCGCGAGCATCCCGCATCGAGGCGAACCCGGCGAGAGATCCGGGCACGCGGGTGACGGAGCCCCCGGGTTCGTTCATGCTAGGACGCGATGCCGCCCCTCCCGCGCGCGATCGCGTGCTTCACCTTCGACAACATGGGCGAGGCCGCGGAGCTCGGCCCGGGCGGGCTCGCCGCTCGGCAGCCCGACGGGCGGCATCCCTCGCTCTCCCGCGGCTACCCGCGGATTTTCGATCTGCTGGAATGCCACGGCGTGCGCGCGAGCTTCTTCGTCGAGGGCTGGAACGGCCTACACCATCCGGAGGAGGTGGCGGAGATCGTTCGCCGGGGCCACGAGCTCGGCATGCACGGCTTTCTGCATGAGCCCTGGTCCTCGCTTTCGCCCAGCGAGGAGAGTGCGCTCGCTGCGCGCGCGACCGACGCCCTTGGGCAAGCGGCCGGCGTGCGTCCGCGTGGATTCCGCGCACCCGGCGGCACGCGTACGCCGGAGACGGAAGGGATCCTGCTCGCCCTCGGCTACGCCTACGACGCGAGCCTCGGCAGCGGGATGCGACCGGAGCTCCTTTCCCAGGGGCTTGCGCAGGTGCCGTTCGTGTGGCCCTGTGTCGACGGATTCCACTACCTGCGGGAGCCCCCGGCAAAGCCTGGCACGGTGCGAGACCTCTGGCTTCGGGCGCTCGCGCGTACGGCTTCCGAGGGCGGCCTCTTCGTCACGGTATGCCACGCCTTTGTGACGGGTCTCGAAGAGGCACGGATCGAGGTACTGGGCGAGGTGATGGCTCGGGCGACCGCCGACCCGCGCGTCGCCGTGATGCAAGTCGGTGAAGTGGCCGAGCTCCTGCGTTCGGGTGCGGCGGTGAAGGCGTGAAGGCTCTCGCGCCGGACGTGCGCTGGGGCATCACGCTTCCCATCCCGAATCTCCCGCTTTCCCGCCACGCACCGTTGCTTCAGGTGGTTCGCGACTTCGGCTACAGCGATGCCTGGACGAGCGAAACGAGCGGGGCCGACGCTTTTGCGCCGCTCGCCTACGCGGCGGCGCTCGAGCCTCGCTTGCGCCTCGGCACGGCCATCGCGGGGGTCTACTCGAGGGGCCCAGCGCTTCTGGCCATGAGCGCCGCAGCGCTTTCCGAGGCGGCCCCCGGACGCTTCGTGCTCGGCATCGGTGCCTCGAGCGCGGCCATCGTAGAAGGCTGGAACGCGGCGCGCTTCGAGCGTCCCCTTGCGCGGGTCCGCGACACGCTGCGCTTTCTGCGCCGTGCCTTGGCCGGCGAGCGGGTCGACGAGGTCTACGAGAGCTTTGCGGTGCGTGGCTTCCGTCTCGAGCGGCCGCCGGAATCCCCGCCGCCGATCTACCTCGCCGCGCTGCGAGAGGGGATGCTTCGCCTTGCCGGCCGGGAGGCCGACGGGGTGATTCTCGGGCTGCTTTCCGCGGAGGACGTGGCGCGCGTCGTGGCGATCGTCGAGCAGGGCGGGCCCTGCAAGGACGTGGTCGCACGCATTGCGGTCTGTCCCACCTCCGATGCCCGGAAGGCGCGCGAGGCTGCGCGTAGGCTGCTCGCGACCTATCTACAGGTTCCGGTGTACGCTCGCTTTCACGATTGGTTGGGGCGCGGTGAGCTCCTGCGGGCCCTGCGCGAAGCCAGCGCGGCGGGCGACCGGGAAGGGGCAAGGCGGGCTCTGCCCGACGCGCTGGTGGATGCGCTCTTCGTGCACGG
>DAIOWK010000380.1:0-3462 GCA_036758525.1 Myxococcota bacterium | reverse complement strand
AGGTCAGCACGCCGTGGCCCAGTTGCTTCGCCTCCTGGGCTTCCTCGGTGATCGAGCGGTCGTCCTCAGAAATCACCTGGAGGGGCCTACCGAGCACGCCTCCGGCCTCGTTGATTTGGTCGACTGCCATACGGATGCCGCGGTCGGCGCTCTGGCCGAAGGTGGCGGTGTCGCCTGTCAGCGAGGCGAAGTGACCGATCTTGATCGGCTCGGCTGTTTTTCCGGCGCTGGATCCTCCGCCTCCGGGGCCGCACGCGAGGAGGGCGGCGCACACGCCGAGGGCGGAGCCCAGCCCTTTCGCCGGGCCACCTCGGGTGCCGAACGCCCTGCGTCTTTGCATCGCTCCCTCCCCCCCTCGTGAGGAACGCCTTCGGTCGACCTTCCAGCCGACGCATGGCCGGCTAAGTACCTGCCCGCCCAAGCCATCGCAAGAAGCCAGCAAAAGAGGCGAGATTCCCTGCGCTTTCACCCCGTCCGGCTTGGCCTTGGCGCTCCCTGCTGATCCACGCCGCCCTTGGCCCGGCGAGCCTCCACGGCACGGACGGCTTCCCCTCCGCGTGGAACCGCCAATGCCTTCCCGCCCTCATCGGCAGGTCTAGGGAGGCCCTAATGGGCCCAGGCCCGGGGACGCCTGCACCGCCCGTGTCCAAAGCCCGTCGGACGAATGGCCAGGTGGGCCTGCCCTCTCGCCCGCGCGACTCAGCGCTTGGCCAGCACCCGGGCCAGGGCGCGATCGTGGGGAGCGCCGAGCTCGTGCACCTCGGCGTAGATCCTGCGCCCCGCCCAGCAGGCCTCGGGGTTGCTTAGGGCCCGTAGATTGGTGAGCGCGGTGCCAAGACGCCGGACCTCGACCGCGGGAAGCCGCTGACCCAAGGCCAGCATCGCGGCCTGCACAGCCGTGGGATCGTCGGGGGGGGCTGGTGCACTCGTGAGCTCCGCTCGCGCCGCTTGAAACGCGAGGTCGGCCCAGGCATTCATTGCCGAAGGCGGAAGCGAGGCGAGCGCCCTCGAGAGCTCTGCAGGGGTCCCTTGGCCGCGCACGATCGCGCCACAGGTATCGGGGTCAAGGCCGCCCAGCATTTCCCCCACCAGGGCCGCGCGCTCCAAGAGCGCCTCGTCGCCGAGCCGGCTCATGCCCTTCGCCCCAAGCGCATCAATCGCGTTGCGCCTTTCGTCGTCGGGCAAACCTCCGAGCCGCTCCTCGAACGCCGGAAGGCTGGAGAGTTCGGCCACTACGCGATCCTCCGCCAGCACCAGGGCCGCTGGGCGCTGCCCTGCGGCGAGGCCAATCGGCGTCCGGGCGTTCATTTTGCCCAGGGCGAACAGCACCCCCGCGACGAGCAAAGCGGCGACGGACCCCAGCGCAAGCCAAGCCGTGCGCGACACTCAGAGGTCCTCCCGATGGCCGCTCGGCGCGGCGGCGCTTGGCGCCGAGACGCCGCTCCCGATCGCGGGGATCGAAACGCCTTCCGAGTTCTGCGGCGCGGAGATGCCAAGAAGACGCGTGACCGTCGGCGCGACGTCAATCGCGTGGACGGGCGGCAGGCGACCGCCCTTGGCGACACCCCGTCCCATGGCCAAGAAGATCCCGCCCATCTCCGGGAGCGTCGGGTCGTAACCGTGGGCACCTTGATCCATCCCACGAACTCGCATCGTGACACTCTGGAGCGTATCAGGCGCGACGAAAAAGCGCGGCGGCGTGGTCACGGCCAAGAGGTCGCCCATACGCCCTGGGAAGGCGTAGTGCAGAGACTTGGGCACCGCGTCCGCGGCCCACACCGTGACCCCCGGCAGTGCCCCGAGCGTCGCGAGCGCTTCACCGAGGCGGGAAGGCTCGCTGAGCCAGATCTGCGCGATCCCGTTTGACGGGATAATCTCGGCATCGATTCCCTTCGCTCGCAGGGGAGCCTGGAGATCCACAGGCTCGCTCACAGCCGCCATGCCGTGGTCACTCACAATGACGAGCGTCGTGTCGGGCCAAGCGCCTCGCGTATCGAGTCCCGTGAGGAGCTGCGCGAGGGCGTGGTCCTGCTCCGCCAGAGCGACCGCGATTTTTGGCGAGTCGGGCCCGTCGCGGTGTCCCACGGCGTCGGCGCCGTGCCACCACGAGAGGACGAGGCGAGGCCGCCGCTCTGGCGGAAGATCGAGCCAAGCCAGGATCTGCTCCACCTTGGTTTGCTCGGAGACGTGGCTATCGAACGGCGCCTTGCGGTAGGTCGCCCCTACGCCGTGCCAGTCCGTCTCCGAACCGACCCAGAAGAATACGGCGGTGCGCACCCCCTGGCGCTCGGCTGTAACCCAGATCGGCTCGGCTTCGAGCCAGCTGGCATCGTTCTCGTACTGGAACTTTCCGCGCACGCGATCGCGGAAGCTGTTGGCGACAATTCCGTGGTGCTCGACGTTTGCACCCGTGGCGAGTGAAACGTGGCTGGGAAACGTGAGGCTCGGAAAGACTGTGACGAGCTTTTCGGCCTGCGCGCCCTCATGCTGGATTCTGGCAAGTGCGGGGAACTCGCCTTTGGCCAGGTAGTCGTATCGCACTCCGTCCCAGGACAGGAGAATGACAACCGGCTCCCCGGCGCGCCCGGCGCTCGCCAGCGCCAGTCCCAGCGCCAGCACGCACAGACCACAGACGCGGCGGACGAGCTTCTTGCAAGCCGCCGCGCGTACTTGAAGAGGATCCCCCACCCTGCCCATCATCCTACAATCCGCCACGTCCGCGCCAGCCCGCGCGGGCGGAAGGGCCCCCTGTGTTAGCCTGGCCCGCGGCCAAGACGCGGGGAGTAAAGATGAAGCTCGCAGGCAAAGCTGCGCTCGTCACCGGCGGAGGCACCGGTGTGGGACGCGCCACAGCGCTGGCACTCGCGCAGCAGGGCTGCGCGGTCGTTGTGAACTACAGCCGCTCCCAGGTCGATGCAGAGCAGACGGCGACGGACGTCTCGCGACTCGGCGTGCGCGGGCTCGCGGTCAAAGCGGATGTGGCGGACGACGCCGATTGCCGCCGCCTTGTCGCCACTGCGGCACGCGAACTCGGCCGGCTTGACGTCCTCGTGCAGAGTGCAGGCATCACAAGGTTCATCGCCCACGGCGACCTTGAAAGCGTCACGGACGAGGTCTGGGACGAACTTTTGGGCGTGAACCTCCGCGGAGCCTTCCAGTGTGCACGCGCGGCGCGAGCCCCGATGCTTGCCGGGGGTGGGGGCGCGATCGTGAACGTCTCGAGTGTGGCTGGCATCGCCGGGATTGGAAGCTCGATCCCCTACTGCGCCTCGAAGGCAGCGCTCAACAACCTGACCGTTACGCTCGCCCGAGCCCTTGCGCCCCAGATTCGTGTGAATGCGGTTGCACCCGGGTTCATCACGGGTCGCTGGCTCGCGGGCGGACTCGGCGCCGGATACGAAGCCGTCAAGCAAGCCATCGAGAAGCGCGCCCCGCTTGGCAAGGTGTGCGAACCCTCCGACG
>DAIOWK010000379.1:0-3462 GCA_036758525.1 Myxococcota bacterium | reverse complement strand
CGAGGCGCGCGGGCGATCCGCTGGCGGGCACCCTCAGGATCGGCGTCATCCCGACAATTTCGCCCTACCTGCTGCCAAGCGCCACGCCAGCTCTTCGAAGCGCCTACCCGCGGCTCACAACCGTCTGGGTCGAGGACAAGACCGAGACCCTCGTCCGGAGCCTCGATGCCGGGACCCTCGACGCCGCGTTGCTCGCGTTGGAAGCGGAGATCGGAGACGTCGAGCACCAGGTCCTCGCAGACGATCCCTTCGTCCTGGCCACCCGACCCGATGACCCGCTGGGGACGAAGAGGGCGCCCGCGAAGGCGACGGAGCTCCGCGACGCCAGCGTCCTTCTCCTCGACGACGGCCACTGCTTCCGCGACCAGGCGCTCGCGTTCTGTTCGAGCGCCAAGGCGCACGAGCTCGAGTTCCGGGCCACGAGCCTGCCGACGCTCGTCCACATGGTCGCCGGCGGCGCTGGGGTGACGGTCTTGCCCCAGCTCGCCGCGCCCACCGAGGCGCAGCGGGCGGGTCTCCGTGTCCGCGCGTTTGCAACGCCGGTGCCCCACCGAACCCTCGCGCTCGTCTGGCGGAAGCGCTCTCCCCTGGCTCCGGCTCTGAGGAAGCTGGCGAGCACGATTCGGGAGGCCTATCCAGGTCAAGGCAAGCGGCCCTGCCCGGCGCTCTCTCGCTCTTGAGCGCTACATGGGCTTTCCAAGCGCCCCCGCCTACGCTGTGCCAGTCTTGCCAGACCGACATTGAGCCGTGTCGAGATGTGACTTGTTGTGCCTCATGAGCACGCCCCAGGCTGCCCCGTCAGAATCGGTCCTATGGTGAGCAAAAGCTCTCTCGAAGAGTCGTAGGGCGATTCGGGCGCCTTCAACCCCATTTTGCAAGGAGACGACAGCGCAATACCGCCGTGTTCCCAGCTACCGCACCGAAATTGGAATCCGAATCTCGAGCGAGGAAGCCACTGGCCTTCCTTCCTCGATCGCGGGGAAAAATCGCCAGCGCCTCAGCGCCTCGATCAGGTTCCGGTTGAGCGCTGGGTTGTCGGTGGGCTGCACCAGCTCGACCGCTGAACTCCCGTCGGCAGCGACTTCGAACCGCGCCACTGCGACGACTTCGATCTTCTGGCGCCGAAGATCTTCTGGAAGATCGGGGAGCGGCTTGAAAATGGCGCGTGCAGAGAGCTTGCCGCCGCCGAGGCCAGTCGCGGGAGGCAGCGATGCGGCTTCGCTCGGGACCGCACCGCTTTCGGGACTTTCCGATGCCTTGCTCTGCCCGTTTTCTTCGGCTGGTTTCGCGGGATGCGCTGGAGGAGCCGGCCGAATGCGCTCTCGGCGCTGAAGGTTTGGTTCGGGTTTCGGCACCGCTACGGGTTCGTGCGGAGCCTCCTGACGCGCGCCCGGGCTTGGACTTGGGATTTCCACAATTCGAGCATCAAGCGGAGCCGATGTGATCCCGGGGCGCGGAGGCCCCGCGATCACCTGCAGGAAGATGAGGAGGAGCGCAAACGATACGAGGATGGCAGCCGGAAGCGTCCACGAGAGCCGCTGCCAAGGACTGTCCACAATCCGTGCGCCGCGAGCTTGAAAACTCAGTTGCGCTGGACCGCGATCAAGAAGTGCTCCGCTCCCGCCTCGCGCGCGCGAAGCATTGCCTGAACCACGGTGCCGTTCGGGGCGCCAGCGTCTGCGGCCACAATGACGTTCGCTTCCGCCCCGGGGATTAATGGCTGAAGCGCCGGCGTCAGAGTATCCAAGGTCACCGGAACCTCGTTCACGAGAACATTGCCGTCCTTCGTCACCGTGAGCGTGATGGATGTACGCGCCTGGATCGGCTCCGCCCTTCCTTGGGGGAGGTTCACATGCAGCGAGTGCAAATTCTGCATGGTAAGGGAAGCAATCATGAAGGTTGCGAGCAGGAAGAACATGACGTCGATCATGGGGATAATTTCGATCCGCCCGCGCCGCGATTTGCGCACCCTAGGAATCCGCATGGCGATGTCCCTGCTCGTCGAGCCGGATGTGGTCGACGAGACGTGTCCCGAAGCGCTCCATCTGATCCATAAACCGTGTCTGCCACTGCGAAACGAAGTTGAAGGCAAAAAGTGCGGCCAACGCGATGAAAAGCCCTACCGCCGTTGCGATCAGCGCCTCGGCCACACCACCCGTGACCCCGCGCGGGTCCACGAGGCCTTGGTCGCCGAAGAGATGAAAGGACCGGATCATTCCCGTGATGGTTCCAAGGAGCCCAAGAAGCGGTGCCGCGGTCACGATCGTCTCAAGCACCCACAGCCAGCGAGCGAGCGACTGCTCGATGAGGCGCGCCTCGTCCGACGCGCGCGACTCCACCCACCACGCCGGCCGTGTTCGGTTCCCGAGGATCACGCCAAAGAACCGAACGAGATAGTTCCTCGGGTCGAGCACGCCGAGCTCGCTCTCGAGCTCTGCCCAGTCGAATCCGAAGGATTCCACCGTCTCGACCACGAGCGGCGGAACACGTGTGCGCCTCCAGTAGACAAAGCATTTATCCAGGAAAATTGCCGTCGCAAGAACCGCGAGTACCAGAAGCGGGTAGACCATCGCTCCGCCGACGCGCAGCGCTGCGAGTGATTCGAGTAGTCCGTGCTGCATATCCTCTCCCGGCCGCCAAGACGCTGCGACCAATGCGATCAGAATTGTTGCGAGATACCCACGTAATAGGACCGCCGCGCCCCGAACTGCGGGGCACCGACGCCCACCCCCGTCCCCGTGCGGATTTCGTAGTTGCGGTCAAACAGGTTGACGACATCGAAGCGCAGCGTGAGAGGCTTGAGCCCTTCGAAGGTGAACGGGCGTGAGACCCCTAAGTTCACGGTCTCGTAGTTGTCTAGCTTCTGGGTATTCGCGAACCCGGCGCGCAGGCCGCTGCCCGTCAGCATGTTCGCGGAAAAGGTCGTGCCGAGCCAACGGTAGGAGATCCCGGTCGAGGTCGTGTAGCGCTGGTCGTGGTCCAGGTAGATGTAGTGCGTCCGGATGTAGTTGAGCTCGTCCTGCCCGAACTCGAACTGGCTTGAGACGATGTCCTGACCCCGGGCCACGGAGTACGCGAAGTTGGTGTATGCCGTGAAGTTGCCCACCTGATACGAACCGGTCAGTTCCGTGCCGTACACGTACCCTTGGGCATAGTTGAAGATGGAGAAAATCAGCGCGTTTCCAAACTGGCCCTCGTCAATTAGGTTTGAGGCCCGCTTGTAGTACGCGTCGGCTCCAAGCCGCAGACCGGGGATCACCTCCTGGTTCACGCCGACATCGAGGTAATGCGAGCGCTCCGGTCTTACGGTTGCGTCGAGCTTGACCGCTGGCTCATTGGTCGTGCCGTTAAACTTCGCGACCGAGCTCGTGGGCACGAGTTCGAGGGGCGGGGGCGTAAAGTAGCGTGCGTATCCGGCATGGATCGTCGTCCCCTCCCAGGGCTTATACACGACGTTAATCC
>DAIOWK010000378.1:0-3470 GCA_036758525.1 Myxococcota bacterium | reverse complement strand
CGTCACTCTCGCGTGTGGGCCGACGCCCCCGGGTCTCAAGAGCACACGACCGCGGCCGGCTCCGATGCGATAAGTGCACTGCTTGCGCCGCGCCCAGATCATCGCGGGCGGCCAGTACTTCGGGTAAGCCGAGCAGGCAGGGTGCCGCACCCTCAGAAAGCGGGGGCTGAGACCGCTCTCGGACCGCACGGGCGCGCCCCGGACGCTCCTATTCCCGCGCGCCAACCGGACGCTGGCGACCGAGGGGAAAGCGACGGAGGCCGTCTTTGCCCTCGGGATGCCAATCGAGGAGATTCGAAGAAAGCGGCGCCGCTATAGGATCCTGAACGCTAGGACAGCGGTGAGACCGAACCACACGAAGCCTGCCAGATAAGCCCAGCGCAAGGCAGCTACGTGACTCAGGCTTTTGCCAGGCATGGTGGGGGACCTCCTTAGAGGAATGCAGACTTCCAGTCGCCCAAGAAGCGGCCGAGGAGCCTCCCCAGTTCGACGGAAGCGAGGCGACGTTCGTTCACTGGCCAGAGATCGGGGCGCATGCGGCAATGTTGCCGCGTCTCGCCCAGGGCCCCTGCCCTGTGGGGGAGTCACCAGGAGCCCCCCAAGGGGCCTCTGGGACGGGTCGCAACGGCGGCTTAGGCGGCACCACGTCGCACCGTGGGCGCTTCGCACGCTCTGTTCGTAGGATCGTATTCATCTGAAGCGCATTCCCATGACCGCTCTCAATGTTTGGGGGCTTGCCGACGACCTGAAGCATGTCGACGGTGGCTTCCTCCTGCGGAGCGATCGCGAACGTGCAGAACGAAATCACCGCCTTGTAAAACCATTCCCAGTACCACCCGCGTTGGGTACGAGAACCCGTTTTGCTCCGGTGCTCGAGGCGATTCTGAGCTGGGTTCATCCGCCGGCTCGGAGGATGGTCCGACCTCAGCGCTCAGACGCTCGCAAGAGGCGCCCGATCGAAGCCCCGGCCCGGACAACTGTCCAGCTGGGCAACCTAAAGGCTGCTTTCCGCCGGGCCGATTCCGAATCCAGTGCCGATGCCGTTCTTTGCACTCATTGGAGTCCTCTGGCTCATTGCCGGGTTGGCGCACGACCGGCCGGCAACGATCGTTCTCGGCGTATTGGTCCTTCTTGGCTGTCTCGCCTACTCCCTGAGGCCGAAGACAGACGCCGAGCGTCAGGTGGAGGACGCACTCAAGCGACTTCAGGGAGAGGCGCGCAAGCGGCACCCGGAAGTGGATTTCCTCGGACAAGGCAGAAGGCTCGTTGCGTTCGGGGTAGTCAAAGAAGCGGCGGACGGAGCGGAATGGAAGTATCGAGTCCTGCTCGGTGACAGGAAACCAACAGAGTCGGGAGTCTACCGTGTTCGGCTCTGGGGAGGGATGTTTGGAGTCTTCCTCACTGGTTACAGGGACCGGGACTTGATTTCTGAATTGATTACCGCCCTATCGTATTACGGACGACAAGGTCTTTCGCTCTCGGAGGCTGAGTTTCAGAAGATTGCATCCTCGACTCGCTTGCCGACGCTTCTTCAAGCGATCGAGAACTGCCTGCATGAGACAGCCTTCCACGCGAATGTAGAGACGATCGCCAATGTTTACCTACAAGCGATCGTAGATTCGATGGGCCCCGACGATCCCAGCGATGACTACTGGGCTGCGCTCGCGGGACTTCCCGTCCGCCATGCTCTCTCAGAGACAGCGCTGGGGATGTTTGATCTGGCCGCGTTTCCGTAGACACTCCGAATCACACGCAAGGGCGTAGCGCCCGGACGCGGCGGGTGGCCCTGAAGCTCGAATACGAGCACTTTGCGCTCTCAGACCAGCTCGCCCTCGAATCTCTCTTCCACGTGTACCCGCTCGCCCAAGCCTGCAAAAGGGCGTCCTTGTTCCCACCTCGGTCCCGACTCTGAGCCCACTTCAGAGAGATCCTCGGCGACTGAACGGGCGTGGTCGAAGGTTTCGGCGCGCTCCGGAACCGCCCGGGCTTAGATGATACCTGCAGCGCCGGCCGGCGGCGTGCGGGGAAGCCAAGCCGTCGACCCCACGGAAGGTTCCCCGGAGTGCAGGGCAGTGCCCTTCCCTGCGCCCTTACGGGGCGGTGGCGTTGAAGGTCGCTCGAAAACTGCCGCCAGCCCCGCGTGCTGCGGCCGGCCGCGACCAGCGAGTTCGGCGTGCGATCGTGACCCTGCCGCTAATGCCACACATATATGTGTCTAGCACGCACGATGCGCGCCCCCTGATTCGAGAGGCGACTGCTCTTGACGTTGCGGCCTTCAACACCGCCACGGCGTGTCCCGGGAGGACGCTCGCTTCGCGAAAACGCGATTCTTCAGATGGCTAGACCCAAGGACCGGCCAGATTCGCGACTGCACCGACCTCCCCGCGCTCCACGCCGAGGTGGCTCCCGACGTTTCCAAGCTGCAGGTCAGAAATGAGGCTGTGGCGCGCGAGAAGATCGAGCAGGCACTGCTGCGGCGCGAAATGGCAAGCGCCTCCGAGCGGACCTAGCGGAGGAGGATTTTCTCGAGCCTCTCAGCCGCACGCTTTGCCTCCCCGGGAGTCTCCTCTTGATCCTGGGTCCCGACTTGCTTCAAGATTCCGACTCCGACTAGATCTACGGAAACGACAGGCAGCGCGAGGGCCGGTTGATAGCTAAAGCTCTGCGCCTCGCCGACCTCGTGCGCCTTCGTCCAAGGTGGTTCGCCCGACGGTCCCGTCGTGGAGATCCTCCTTGAGCGCGCCGACCGGATCCTCGCCGCCGATGGCGGCCGTAACTGCAAGCGGGTACTGACCGACGCAGAGCTCGACTTGCTACTCGCTGGCGGTGAGCCGAAGGGCGCGGCATGAAAGGACCGGCACCGGAGCTCTGCGGCAAGCCGCCCCCCGTTTCTGTCGGAGCGCTTGGCGAGCTCTCGGCGCCAGCGGCTCCGCAGAGAGGTGCAACGCGAAGCCTCGGAGAGAGCATACTCCGCTTTCAGGGGTGAGCGGGGGAGAAAAAGGGGGAATGAGCGCTGGCGACCGCACGATTGAGCGGCTCAAGCTCGTGCTCGGCGCCGATGGCTGGAAGGCCTTTATGGCCGAGGTTGCGTCCGCGCGAGGGCGGGGAAGGGATGTGGTTGTGCGGAGGTGGCTCGCCTTGGCCGAAACGATGAGAGCGGAGAAGCTCGCGGAGCGGATACGCGCGGAGGCAAAGGCAAAACCCGACGCGTGAGCGAGGGGGGACTCTAGGCGTGACCGGCGCCCGAGTCCTGCGGCAAGCGCCTCTCGGATGCTCGGCGGACTCGAGGCCGGGGCTCCGCGAAAAAGGGAAACGCGGAGCCGGGCCGAAGCATACACCCGAGAGATGGCCGATGGTCAAGTCTCGTGTATGGCGCGGGAACGGGCCGGAGGGGACGGTGTGAGCGACCGCGCGGCGCGGGCGAGGAAGGCGTGGCGGAAGATCATCGAATCGATGAGCACGGATCAGGT
>DAIOWK010000377.1:0-3471 GCA_036758525.1 Myxococcota bacterium | reverse complement strand
GCGCCGGCTCTTCGGCGAGCCAGTCTGCCAGTGCCTGCGCGATTCGGCGGTTCCCCGCCGCATTCCAGTGCGGGTCGGAGTGAAAGAAGTATTGGTTTCCCTCTTCCCCGCGGCCCAGCACGTTGTTCGCGTCAAGACAGGTCGCAGGACGTGACGCGCAGTCGAGATGGAGCGCCTCCACCGGCGAGCCTGGGTCGGGTTTGCTCCCTCGCGCGCTCACGAGGAGCGTGCGCACGGGAATGCCATGCGCCGCGGCGAGGCGCTCGAGAGCCGCCGCGAGGAAGCGGTGGTAGCGCAGCTGGAAGGCGTCGCTCGAGGCAAGCGCGAGCTGGATCTCGTCTTGCGAAAGCGACTCGATCGGTCGCGGAGGTTCGAGACGCAGCCATTCGGGTGGTGCCGGTCGGTCGATACGGGCCGACCACGCAGCCGAGAGCTTGGTCAGGCGCAGACGCAGAAAGTGGTAGAGGAGCGAGTGGTCTTCGAGCCAGCGCTGCCCGGGAAACGCGAGCGCTGGGAGTGCGACCCGGCCTTCGTTCACGTAGTGCATCCTGCCTTTGGGATCGATCATGCGGCGGGTGGCTTCGACGCGCACCGGAAGACGTCCCGCGTCGAGCGTCAGCCGGTTCCAGCCCAAATCACCGAGGTCGTTTTCGCAGGTCGCGAGCAGGATGAGATCGGGGTCGAGATCGAAGCCTTCGGTTTGAAGATACACGAGTTCGTTGTCGAGGCTCCAACCAGGGACGCCCGACGAGAGGACTTCGACCCGAAGTCCGCGCTCTCCAAGCCGCCGCTCGAGCTCGGCCGAGAACATCTCGTCCTGCGCGACCCCGAAACCAAAGGCGAAGGAGTCGCCGAGCACGAGGATGCGTGCCGTATTCGGCGGCTTGCCCAGCGTACGCTCCGGGCCGCGCAGTCCGAGTGCGTTCACGTGCACGGCGACCGAGAAGTCGCCCGTGCTATGGACTGTGTCTGCCCCGGCGCGCAGTGCAAAGCCGGTGCGCCCGTCGGGCCGGTAGGGGTTGAACGACGGATCCGCCGATCGGTCGTTCCACCAAGGCGCGAGCCGCAGCACAGCCTCGCCTGCCAAGAGCAGGAGCGCGAGGGTGGTGAAGAGAAGCGCCAGCGAGCCCAGCGCGGACAGCACCCGGGCGCGCAGCGTCATCCCGGACCTCGTGGCTCGAAAAGCGGCCTCTCGGTCTTCGCGTAGGTGAGCTTGTGCGAGATGCGCCCGTCGCGCACGTGGAGGATGTCAAGACCGCGCCAGCCGCGGCTGCGGGCGTCGCGCTCGAGGGTGCAAGTCCAGCGCACGAGGACCTTGCTCGCCGAGGCGTCCACGAACAGGTCTTCCTTCTGGAAGCGGATCCTGCCGAACGCACCACGGAACTGAGGCAACAGGGCGGCGCGAATCTCAGCGCAGCCACGGCTTTGGCGACCATTGAACTCGTCGTAGACCGCGTCCTCGGCGAAGAACGACATCACCGAATCGAGATCGTCACGATTGAAGGCGTCAGTGAATCTGAGCGCGAGGTCCTGGAGTTCCGCCGGCGACATGCCGGCGCTAGGTGTCACACTCGCTCTTTGCTTCTGCTCTTTCTCCCTCGACGTCACGATCGAAATCGCCCTCGCCGAGTGAGCTCGTCCCGGCGCTCGTTGTCGCTCCGTACATCTGCGGGTACTTCTCGCGGAACGTGGCCAGCATCGCGTCGAGCGGGACCTCCGCGTGCTCGCCCCGCGCACGCAGGTACTCCATGTGGCGCTTGCCGGCTCGGTCGAAGGGATGGTAGAGCGAATCGCTGCGACCATCGAACTCGAGGGGCAGGAGGCCAAACTTCGCGCACAGCTCGACGTTGAAGGCAGGGGTTGCTTTGACCCAACGCCCGCCCAGACGAAGCGATGTGTAGCCGTGCCAATAGAACACCTCGGTTTGCATCTGCTCTCGCAGGCGTGCGGTGGACAGGTGGTTGCGTACGTCCGCGAACCCGAGGCGTGCCGGAATGCCGACGGCTCGGCACGCCGCCGCGAGGAGGACCGCCTTGGGCACGCACCAGGCGCGACCCGCGGCGAGCACGCCGCTTGCCCGGAGCCCGTCGGTTGTGAGCACCGCGGAGTAGGGATCGTAGCGAATGCCGTCGCGCACGGCGTAGTAGAGCGTGACGGCGGTTTCCACTGCGTCCGTCTCGCTCGTTGCATGCGCATGCGCAAAGGCGACCACCGCGGGGTGCGCCGATTCCACGGTCGGACCGGGAGCGAGGTAGGGGGCTAGCTCAGGATCCACGGCATCCTCTTGCCATGCGCCGGCGCGTCGCGAATCAGGTTGGGGCACGCCTCGGCGCGGGCAACCCGAGGCGCCGCCGCGGTCCCCATCCATTGACAGGCGCCCGCGAGGGCTGGCATGCTGGAGAGGCTTGACTCCCGAGTCAACCGGATTGTTCAACCCCCCCTTCGAATCCACGGTGAGGAACCTGAAACATGGCAGAGCAAGGCGCGGCGAAAGGGCCGCTCCCCGTCGTCGACTTTCTCAAGATCCCGGATCGCGGTGAGCCCTATCTCGAGGGCTATCGCTGTCAGAAGTGTAAGGCCGTCTTCCTTGGGCGGCGCGAGGCCTGCTCGAAGTGCGGCACCAGAGGCGCGCTTGAGGCGGTGCACCTGTCCAACAAGGGCGAGCTCTACGTGTACAGCATCGTCCACCGCTCCTTCCCGGGTATCCAGGTCCCCTACGTTTCCGCGGTCGTCGACCTCGAAGGCGGCGGTACGGTGAAGGGCAACCTGATCGGCATCGACCCGGATCCGGCGAAGATCAAGATGGGAATGCCGATCGAGGTGGTCTACAAGAAAGCCCCGCGCAAGGACGCCGAGGGCAACGAGTATCTGACCTACTACTTCCAGCCCCGCAGCTAGCGTCGGGCCGGTAGAGAGGAGCGACCCGTGACGGACGTCTTCGTGCTCGGAGTGGACATGATCAAGTTCGGGCGGTTTCCGGAGCAGACCGTTCCCGAGCTTGGTGCCAAGGCAGCCCTCATGGCCCTCGATGACGCGGGCCTCAAGATCCAGGACATGGAGGCCTTGTACTGCGGCAACCTCTACCAGGCCAACGCCATGGTGGGTCAGCGCATCCTGCAAGAGATCGGCCAGACCGGGATACCAGTGGTGAACTGCGCGAACGCCTGTGCCACGGGCGCGACCGCATTCCGGGAGGCCTGGATGGCCATCAAGGCAGGAGTCTACGACCTCGTGATCGCCGTCGGCGTCGAGCAAATGGGCAAAGGGCTGCTCGGAGGAGGGGGAGGCGGCAAGGGCATCCCGAAGGAAGGCCTACTCGGCTCCGGCACGATGCCTACGGTGTTCGCCGAAGCGGGCATGGAGCACTCCCGAAAATACGGCACGACCTTCGAGCAGTTCGCCAAGGTTTCGGTGAAGAACCACCATCACTCGACGCTCAATCCGAAGGCGATGTACCAGATCGAGACACCG
>DAIOWK010000376.1:0-3476 GCA_036758525.1 Myxococcota bacterium | reverse complement strand
TGCGCTGGCTCAAGGACGCGGGACTCGGCACGATCCCTGGCACCGCGGCGGAAATCCTGGATGACGAGGTGCGCAAGATCGTGTCGCCGCGCAAGTTGAGGCGCGACCGCTGGGTCGAAATCGTCCGGGCCGCGCACGAGGTGGGCCTGCGCTCGTCCTCCACCCTCATGTATGGCCACATCGAACGGGTCGAGCATGTGACCGCCCACCTCTCGCTGTTGCGCGAGCTGCAGAAGGAAACCGGGGGCTTTACGGAGTTCGTACCCCTTGGCTTCATCCATGCCCTGAACAAGCTCTTCAACGAGATGGGAGCGCGCTCGGGTTCCTCGATGCCCGAGGACGTGCGTCTTGTCTCGGTCGCCCGGCTCTTCCTGCGGCCGTGGATCACGAACATCCAGGTCTCGTGGGTGAAGATGGGTCCCAAGCTCGCGCAAATGGGGCTGCTCTCCGGCGCAAACGACTTCGGGGGCACGTTGATGGAGGAGTCGATCAGCAGGGAATCGGGCGCAGATTTTGGCGAGAATCTGCCGCCCGAGGAGATTCGACGGCTGATCCGCGAAGTCGGCCGCACACCCGTCGAGCGCAGCACGAGCTACCGCGTCTTGCGCCGCTTCGACGACCCCGCCCTCGACCCCCCGTCCCTCGAGCCGCTGGCGAGGGGCACGCGCGCAGGCCCGATGCGCTGGCGCACTCCCGTCGAAACGGCGGAACGCGAGGGGGTCGTGAACCTCGCCACCGTGTGAGCCCGGCGACCGCAGATCGATCCTGAAAGCGGCTTGGTACGTGCGACCTCACGGTGGCACGAACTCAAGGGAAGGCGGCTCCCGTCTAGGTCGTTCCCGAAGGGTCGCCGTCGCCAAAGCCGAGCTTCGGTCGGCCCAGCAAGAAGCCCTGTCCGAGGGGAATCCCAAGGCTGCGCAGCGTGCCGAGCTCCTCCTGCGTCTCGATTCCCTCGGCGATGATTCTCGCGCCGAGCTTGCGGCTTGCCACCGCGAGGGACTGCACCAGCGCCTGGCGTGGTTGGTCCGCGTCGATCGAGGCCACGAAGGCCGAGTCGAGCTTGATGAAATCGGGTGCGAGCTCCATCACGGCGCGCAGGCTGGCGTAGCCGGCGCCCGTGTCGTCGAGCGCGATCTTGAAGCCGAGGCCGCCGTAGTAGTCCCGTGCTTCTCGAAAGATGGAGAAGTTCTCGATGGCGTGGCGCTCGGAGATCTCAAGCACGATGTCCGAAGGCGTAAGCCCGCAATCTTCGAGCGTGCGCCGCACCGCGTCGCCTCCGAAGCTCGGATCGCGCATCGCCGTCGGCAGGCAGTTCAAGAAGAGCTTGGCATCCGCGGGCAGGCTCTTCGACTCGAGCAGCGCCTTGCGCCGGCAAAGCGAGTCGAGCTCGGACTGAAGATCGATCTGCGCGGCGGCGTAGAACAGATCCGTCGGCGAATGGAACTCCGATCCGTCGGGGCCGCGTACCAGCGCCTCGTATCCGATCACCTCGAGCGTGGCGAGCTCGGCGATGGGCTGGTAGTGCATCGTCACCTGTTCGGTGAAGACCAGGTTCATCAGTTCGCGCCAGCGCTGCTGCTGTGCGACCCGTGCGTACAGATCGCCGTCGACCCGCGCCCGGTCGAGCGCCCGCCGTACCTGCACCGCGTCGGACACCGTCGCGTCGTGGAGCGCGATCGACTGGCCCGTCGCAAGGGGCATCGCTGCCGGGCGATAGGGATGCACGATCTTCGCCCCTCGTGTGTGGAGGCGTCGCGCCAGGGCGGCCTGGAGTCCGGGGAGCTCGCGCTGGTAGAAGGCGACATCGCCGCGATGCCGGAACAGAAAGGACACGATCTCGTTCGACTCGGGCTGGGTGGTGACCTGTGTGTCCCCGGGGCGGAGATGCGCGCTTAGGATGTCGTGGAGCAGGGCTTGGACATGGGAGAGCACGCGCTCGTAGGCGGCCGGACCGTAGTCCCACTCAATGCCCTCGAGAGACGCCAGGTCGATCACCATCACCCCCATGGCGCCCGTCGCGGCCAGGCGCTCACCGATGAAGGGCAAGCGATCGGAGAGCGGGCAGAGCTCTGACCCGTTCCCTCCCTTGCTGGTGGTCTCTGTTGTTCCCGGCCCCTGTGCCACAGAAGCGTCATCGGCCAGGCGCCAAAGGCCTTGAGTCCGGGGGGCTCGACCAGGCCGCGCCCAAGGGGCCCCCGGGGCGAGCCAGAGGCGCCTCCGGACGGGGGGTGGCTAGCTCCCCCGGACGAAGTCTCTCACCACCGCGGCCAGCGCCTCACCGCTGTCTTCCTGGAGGAAATGACCGGCGCCCTCGATCGTCACGTGACGCTGGCCCGCCGCCCCGGGGATCCGCGCGACGAGGGCCTTGTCCCCGCCGCGCGTAATCGGGTCGCGGTCGCTAAACGCCGTGAGGAAGGGACGCTTAAACTCCTCGAGGCGTTGCCAGGCGGCGCGGTTGGCAGGCGCCGCCGGGTCGCCTGGCGAGGTCGGAACAAGCAGCGGGAACTGCCGCGCGCCGGCAGTGAAGCGGTCGTCGGGGAAGGGGGCGTCGTACGCCGCAATGACGGCGGGAGCGAGCTCCTTCGCACAGCCTCCCTTCACGATGCCACCCACATGGAGGTGCGGTGTCTCCTGCGAATACTTCTGCCACGCGAGAAAGGCCGGCCCGGCCGGGACGTCCCCGGTCGGGAGGAAGGTGTTCGCCGCCACGACCCGCGCGAACCGATCACCCTCCTCCGCCACGAGACGCAGGCCGATCAGGCCACCCCAATCCTGACATACGAGGGTGATCTCACGCAGGTCCAGCGCAAACAGGAAATCGCGAACCCAGTCGACGTGGCGCTGGTAGCTGTATTCCTCACGCCTGGCCGGCTTGTCGGATCGGCCGAAACCGATGAGATCCGGTGCGATCGCCCGAAGACCCGCGTCGGTAAAGACGGGGATCATCTTGCGGTAGAGATAGGACCAGGAGGGTTCACCGTGCAGGAGCAGCAATGGCGCTCCCCCGCGCGGTCCTTCATCGACATAGTGCATGCGCAGCCCGCCCAGCTCGAGGTAGCGGGGCGGGAAGGGCCAACCGGGTAGGTTGGCAAATCGCTCGTCGGGGGTGCGCAGGATCTCCATCTCGCCTCCGTGGGATTCGTCACTCTCGCCGCGTCGCGGGAACGGCAGTCGGCCACGCTCTAGCAGCGCAGGTCCGCTCCTGCCAGATCGATCGCGCGCGGGCGCTGCCACGCGGGGTTCGGATTCCTCCCAGGGACGCGACCGTCAAGAGATCGTGTCGGGAGCGTCTCGATCGCTCGCGAGCCTCGACGGAAGGAGCTTAGTTCGTGGTCCTGCGTCCGGAATCGGCGGAGGCGGACGCCGCGCCACGCTGTAGCGCCGGCTCTTCGGCGAGCCAGTCTGCCAGTGCCTGCGCGATGCGGCGGTTCCCCGCCGCATTCCAGTGCGGGTCGGAGTGAAAGAAGTATTGGTTT
>DAIOWK010000375.1:0-3516 GCA_036758525.1 Myxococcota bacterium | reverse complement strand
AGCGCTGGACGAAGGAACGTCCGAAGCGCTCGAAAGCGGAGTGGAGCCAGTCCAAGCCGGGACGCCCTTAGAGGTGGTACCGCTCCCCGCCGCATGTGCCCCTACGCAAGCCACTGTGACAGCTCGATCGGCCCTTCAGATGGGCCTCAGGGCGACGTTGGACGAGGTGCGGAGCGTCCTCGACCGCCTCACCGACAGGATCCGCCGCATTGCGTCTCGGAGTGGAACATTGAGCAGAGAAGCGGTGCACCCTGGACGACGCTATGCCCGCCTTCTCGGCCAGGCATTTGGCCAGGCTGCAAACCAGATGCGTGACGCGGCCACCTCACGCACCGAGAGTGCGGCGGCCCAGGTGGCCGATCGGGCGGCGGGCGCTTCCGCGCGCGGCAAAGCGGCGCTCCGCAGCGCGCGAATCTGGGGCGCACATTACCCAACCAGAATTGTGCACACCGCGCGCGTTGCATTCACCGGGGCTTCAAGGCGCGGCGCTGCGATGCTCAGAAAGGTCGTCTTTCGCACTCGACGCACCAGTGAAACAATCGCTCTTGCGGAAACCGGGTTCACCGCGCCGGGCGTGCCTGCGATTCGAGAACCAGCCGGTCGGGGACGAGAGCGCGCTTCGGAACTCGCGCGCGTCAGACGACGCGCCTTCCTTTCAGATCCGCCAGGGTCAAAGAGGCCCTGGCGCATCCCCGCCGGAGCGCTTGCGGTCTTCGCCCTCGCGGCGGGAGGTTTCCTCTTAGGTCGGATGTCCGCACTGCCCAATGCCGGAAGCCGCGCGCATGAGCTTCAACCTCGTGCGCCGGCGATCGTGTCTTCGGGGCCACCTCGGGAAGTTGGGCAAGACAAGACGATCCCGCCTCAACCTCGCGAAGGAGCAAATCGCGCACACGAGTCACCGCCCCCGCCGCCCCCGCCCCCGGTCGCGTCCACGCAGATCGCGAGCGAAGCGCGGGCCGAGACGACGACGCCCGGCCCCGCCGCGAAACCCTCCACAACGCACAAGCGAAGGCTGGCCAAGCGGGCCGTGCACCCCAGCCCGCCTGCAGCGCCGGCGACGGAGGCGCCTCCCGCTGCGCCCGACGAGGGGAACCAGAACGGATGGGTCATTCGAAGGCGCTGATCATCGGCCTCAGCCTTGCGGCGGCACTTGGCTGCGCGGGGGTCGTGGGCAAGGTGAAAAGGGCCCTGCGCAGCCCGGGCGAAAAGCTCGCGACCCTGCCGGCCGATGTCTGGTCGGAGTACAAGTGCGACGAGCAGAAGCTCCCCTATTTCCGCCTCGAACAGACGGAGCTTGTGCCCCAGCGCGTGACGGCGGGGGAAGATGTCAATCACCACATGGTGTATGCCCTCTGTCCCACCGAGCCCACCGCGGTCATCGAGGGCACGCTTCAGACCCGCATCCTCTTCAAAGACAAGCCATTGGTGCGCGATGCGGACGGCCACTACGAGATCAAGCCTGGGCGCTGGGTGGTGGACACCTTCATTCAGATCCCTCCTGAGGCGGAGACAGGGATCTATTCGGTCGAAGTCCAGTTCCTGAGCCAGACGGTCAACTTTCGCGAAGAGCGGAGCTTTGCCGTCGATGGCAAACCGAAGTAGCGACGCTGCAGGGCGTGGTAACGGTACGGGTGCTCGAGATGCGCCAGCGCTCACGCCGACAACCTCCTCGGCACGGCGCAGCGCCTTCTATGTGAGACCCTTGAGGTCCTCAGGCGCGGGAAGGCGAACGGCAACCTAGGCGGCGTGCTCCAAGCGATCGAGCGGTGCCAGAAGGGCATCGCGCTGGTTGCCACGCTCCTGCAATCCGATTCGTCGCAGCTCACCGGTACCCGATTGGGTGGCTCGGTGACGGTTGCCCGCATCATCCGGGCGGTTGTCCGCGCGACGACTCAGGACATTGGGGCGCGTGCAGGGCCCCTTCACAGAGGCGTCCCGATCGCCTGCGGAGAGGACCGCTTCACGAGGTTCGAGACCGTGAGATGGCCGTGCGCAAACGAGTGTGGGAGGAGTTCATCTGGGACAACGAGTGGCTTAGGGTTGAGTCGAGCTGCGCTCCCCTCGACCGCGACGCAGAGCATCTCGAACGCGCCAAGCTGATCCTCCCTCCCGGCATGCGAATCCGATCGCTTCTCGCGTTCGCTTACAGTCGCGTGACAACGGCTCGGAACGCGATCGCCGCGGAGCTCTCAAAAAGGGTCGCTGCGGAGTCGCCGAAAAACGTAGAAACGGCGCGGGTCGATTCAGGCGCCTGAGGCCTCTCAATAACCGAGGTCGACGCCGAGGGCCTCCAGCTCGCGGCCGAGGCTCGTGAGGTGGTGGACGCTTCGGGCCAGCCGATCGAGCTTGGTGCACGCCAGGACATCGAAGCGTCGCCGCCGTGCGTCGGCCAGGAGCTTGTCGAGCGCCGGCCGGCGGGCCTTGGCCCCCGAGACCCCGTGGTCGACGTACTCCTCCACCAGCTCGAAGCCTCGGGCCTCGGCATAGGCGCGAAAGGCGTGAAGCTGAATCTCGGGGTGCTGATCCGTCGTAGAAACGCGGGCGTACAAGGCGACTCTCGGCATGTGGGTGGACCTCCTGGCCCGAAGTCTAGGCCATAAATGAATAGCTTGCTATTCCTTTCAATGGGGCGTAAGATGGCGCACATGGTGAAGCGGGGAGGCAGAGGCGGAGCGCGGCTCGGGGCGGGCCATCCCAAGGGGCCGATAGAAGCCCTGCGTCGCAATCGAGTGGCGGTGCTGCTCACCGACAGTGAGCTGGTGAAGCTGCAGAGCATCGCAAAGGAGCAGCGCATCCCGCTGGGGACCGCCGCCTACGAAATCGTGGCGCGAGTACTGGCGCGCCGATGAAGGGAGCTTCAATGACCGAGCGGCTCGCGCTCTTCAGGTTCAGCGCATGAAGATCAAGACGGCCGCGTGCATCGCCCTTATGTGTATCGGCTGCGCGAGCGCGAACTTTTCAACTGTTCTCGTAGACGACTACGGACACGCAAACAAATGCAGCGCGAGTGGGTGGGGTTGGCTCGGGACGTCGATGGCTACGAAATCGTACAGTAATTGCGTAGCTGATCTCGAAAAAGTCGGCTGGGCCGAACTCCCCGACGTAACCATCGGCGTGCAAATGGAGCCGGGTTCCAATCAAGTGGCTCGTGTCCTCGATGACTCAGGGGCCTCTCGCGCGGACATCCGGGCTGGAGATCGTATCACCGAGGTCGATGGTCGGAGCATTCACGGCGTTACGGACATCTATCGCGCCCTCCGAAATCGAAAAGCCGGGGAGGTAGTTCCTGTGGCGATAGATCGAGACGGCAAACCGGTACGAGCATTAGTGCAGCTCGCGAACGCGGTGAAGGAATGAAGCCCAACTCCGCGGCGACCCGCTTTGGTCGTCCGTCCTGGGCTTGGGCGGCGTAGCTCGGGAAGCCCGTAGGGCGCATCACCGGCCGGTTGATCCAGCCCGCTGAAAACATCAACGTTTACAGATCCGACGAGAATTTCGGAATCGAGAGCCTTTGTT
>DAIOWK010000374.1:0-3516 GCA_036758525.1 Myxococcota bacterium | reverse complement strand
TGAACGCCTACGTGAACGGCCTCGGCGCGACCAAACGCATCGTGCTCTGGGACACCCTCCTCGCCAAGCTCGAGCCCGACGAGGTGCTCGCGGTGATGGCACACGAGATGGGTCACTACGTGCTTGACCACGTACTCCTGTTCATTCCCGTTCTTTTTCTCGGCATCCTTGTCACGCTGTACGCCATCCATCGCACTGCGCCACCGATCCTGCGGCGCTTCGGAAGGTTTGCGCACGTGACCGCCCTACAGGATGTAGCGTCCCTTCCCCTCGTTCTCGTGCTTTTCCAGCTCTACGGTTTCTTGCTGGCCCCACTCGGAAACGCGTTCTCGCGGCATCTTGAGCACGAAGCGGACCGATTCGCCCTCGAGATCACGCGTGACAATCACGCGGTAGCCAGTGCATTCGCGAAGCTCCAGACGAGTAACCTCTCCAATCCGAGGCCCGCTGCGTGGCTGGTCTGGCTGCAGTTCACCCACCCACCCCTTGGGGAGCGCATCGACTTCGCAAACCGCTACCGACCGTGGGAGAGCGGGGCGCCGCTGCGCTACGCGAAGCACTTCCGCGACGAAGGGGCCTCGCCTTGAAATAAGAGGCGGGTCTCCTGCGCAGAACGCCTGAGAGCGTCGCCCACGCGTGGGAGGCCGCGGCTGGCCTGCGGCGCCCGCGTCGGGTGCGGGGATTGGAACAAGGGGATCCTCCCTCGCCGGGACGGTCAGTGCAGCTCGTGCCCGCCGTTCACGTCGAGGGATTGGCCCGTCACGACTCGCGATAAGTCGGAGGCAAAGAAGACGACCGCGCCCGCGATCTCCTCCGAGGTCGGGATGTGCCCGAGAGCGATCTGCTTAGCGACGCTGTCATACACCACCTGCGCGTCCACCCCCTGCTGCTTCGCCTGCATGGCGAAATAGCCTTCGAGCGATGGCCCCCAGATGTAGCCAGGAACTACGGAGTTGACGCGGATCCCGTACCCCCCGACCTCTCGGGCAAGGGTCTTCGTCGCTGCCATGAGCGCCGCCTTTGAGGCCGCGTATCCGGCCATCGTGGGCAGCGGCTGGCGAATAATCATCGAGTTGATCATCACGATCGATCCGCTGCGCCGCGCTTTCATGACCGGCAACACGGCCTGGGTGAGCTTGATCGTTCCAAGTACGTTGACGTCGAAGGGAGTCCGCCATGTAGCGTCGACGTCGTCACTCTCGATGGGCACATAGCTGCCGGGATGGAAAGCATTGTTCACGAGGACGTCAATCTTTCCGAAGGCCTTGCGCGTCTCTTCCACAAGGCGAAGGCAGTCCGCCTTTTGGGTGATATCGGTCCGCACGCGGAGCACGCGGCGGCCGAGCGCCTCGAGTTCTTTCTCCAGGCTCTTGAGACTCGCTTCGTTGCGGGCCGCGATCGCGAGGTCGGCTCCCTCGCGAGCGAGGGCAAGCGACGCGTCGCGACCCAGCCCGGGTCCAATGCCGGAAACAATGGCGATCTTCCCGCTGAGCAGCATCTTTCCCCCTTTAGCGGTTCACCGCCGCGCCATCGACGATCATCGACGAGCCCGAGACAAAGGAGGCCCGATCGGAGCACAGCCACACCGCGGCTTCGGCGATCTCCTCGGGGCGGCCTAGGCGCCCTCCCGGCTGCCCGGCGCGGATCAGCTTCTCGATTCGTGGATCCTTGCCCATGAAACGCTGCAGCATCGGAGTGTCGATACTGCCAGGCAGAATCGCGTTGATGCGGATCCCCGTGCGCGCATTCTCAAGCGCCGCGGTCTTCGTGAGACCAAGCAACCCATGCTTCGATGCGCAGTAGGGCGAGAGGCCCGGTGTTGCGACGACACCCGCACCCGAAGCCGTGTTCACAATCGCGCCGCCTCCCTGCTTCAACATTGCTCGGATTTCGTGCTTCATGCACAGGAACATGCTGGCAAGGTTGGTGGTCAGGGTGCGCTGCCATCCATCAAAGTCGATCTCATGCACGGCGCCCACGGTGCCGGTAATGCCGGCGTTGTTGTGTGCACAATCGAGTCGGCCGAAGGCCTCGATCGTTCCGCGCACCAGCGCCTCGACCTGCACCTCATCCGTCACGTCGGTGTGCACGAATCGCGCCTCAGAACCGGCATGGGTCAGCGCGTCGACCGTGGCCTTGCCGCCCGCCTCGTCCACATCGCTCACCACGACCTTCGCCCCTTCTCGCCCAAACGCGATCGCAGAGGCGCGCCCGATCCCAGACCCAGCGCCCGTCACGAGCACTACCTTGCCTTCCACGAGCCCAGCCATGCGCGCCTCCCGGGGCCCGGATTCTTCGAGCCTCCAAAATAGAACGCGTTCTATTATACTCCTGCACAGCCCATCGGAGGAGACGTCATGCCGCGGATCACCCTGCCCCCGTACCCGAACGGCTGGTTCGCTGTCGCCCATGTGGACGAGCTCGCCGTGGGAGAGGTGAGGAGCATCCACTACTTCGGCCGCGACCTGGTGCTGTTTCGAGGCGAGGACGGGCGGCCGAGGATCCTCGATGGCTACTGCGCCCATCTCGGCGCTCACCTCGCCACAGGGGGCAAGGTGGTGGGTAACACACTTAGGTGTCCATTCCATTCCTGGCGCTTCGATGGCGAGAGCGGGGGCTGTGTCGAGATCCCCTATACCAAGAAGATTCCGCCGAAGGCGCAGGTACGCGCCTGGCCTACCATCGAATGCAACGGGATGATCCTTGCTCATCACCACACGAAGGGCGAGAAGCCGACCTGGATGCCCGAGCTGGTAAGCGAAATCGGCGACCCGAATTACCTGCTGCAGCGCAAGAAAGAATGGGTGATCGCGAGCCACCCCCAGGAGATCATGGAGAACGGAGTGGATTTCGCGCATTTCGAGACACTTCACGGCTGGAAGTGCAAGAGACTCGACTGGCAGCCCGACGGGCCCTACTACCGTCTCAAGATTGACGTTGACACCGACGCCGAGCAGCAGGCCGCCACGGCGGACAACATCACGGACGCGGACTCCTTCAACTCGGGCCCGGGCTTCCTGTATACGCGCTTTCGGGGCGCCTTCGATGGCATCGCGGTGAACGCACTCACGCCGATTGAGCCCGAACGCTTGCACATCATCCATCGCTACTACGCCCACAAACGCTGCGCCCCGGAGCTCGTGAACGCGTTCCTCGATTTTTACGTGCGCGACTACGAGCTCGACATCCCGATCTGGAGCAACAAGATCTACCGGCCGCGCCCCAATCTGGTCGACGGGGAGAACGATTTCGGTCGCTTCCGGCGCTGGTATGCACAGTTCTACTCCGAGGAGGCAGTGCAGTCATGAGCCGACTGGTGGGCAAGGTCGCGTTGATCACCGGCGCCGCCCGCGGGCAGGGCGAGGCGGAGGCGCAGGTATTCGTTAGCGAGGGGGCCAAGGTCGTGCTGGGCGATGTCATGGACGACCTCGGCAAAGGCGTGGCGAAGTCCCTTGGTGATAGCGCCGTCTACCTCCATCACGACGTATCTCGGGAGGAGAGCTGGGCGAACTTCGT
>DAIOWK010000373.1:0-3520 GCA_036758525.1 Myxococcota bacterium | reverse complement strand
GACTTCTACTTCGGGGAGGACGGCTTCCCGTATCCCATGGGCTGCATCCAGATGATGGGCCACGCGCATCCCGAGGTGCTGGGTGAGGGCGCACCGAAGACCACGCCGCGCAAAATCCTCGAGCTCATGGCAACCCATGGCATGCCGTTTTGGCTGATCTCGGAGGACCTGCCCGATCCCGAGAATCGCGTCGCGCTCGGGCCGAAGGGCGAGGTGCGGCTCCTGTACCGCGATAACAATCTCGAGGGTCACAAGCGCCTGCATCGCAAGCTCAAGGGCCTGCTCGCCGAGATCGGCTGCGAGGAGGAGCACCTCATCCCCGCGAACCTCTACATCGGCGGCAAGATCCCGATTGCGGGTGTGGCCCACCAGTGCGGCACCGTGCGCTTCGGCGTCGACCCCGTCACATCTGCACTTGACGTGAACTGCCGGGCCCACGAGGTGGACAATCTCTACGTGGTCGACGGAAGCTTCTTCCCGTCGAGCGCGGCGGTGAACCCTGCGCTCACGATCGCGGCGAATGCGCTCCGCGTGGGTGCGCACCTACGCGAGCGCCTGGGAGCATAGATGCGAGTTCTCTCGCGGCTGCCGCACTGGCTCGCGTTCGCTGCCCTCCTCATAGCGGCGCTCACGCCGACCTGCCGCGCGGCAGCAATCACTCAGGTCGAGAGCGTAGGGATGACCGTTTCCGACCTCGATCGCGCGGTCTCGTTCTATACCGAAGTCCTGCCCTTCGAGAAGCTATCGGAGAATGAAGTGCAGGGACCGGAACTCGAGACGCTCGAGGGCGTGTTCGGTGCCCATGTGCGTGTGGCTCGCCTGCGCCTCGGTCACGAGACACTGGAGCTGACCGAGTACCGTGCGCCCAGAGGGCACCCTGTCCCGGCGGACTCGCGGAGCAACGACCGCTGGTTCCAGCATGTGGCGCTCATCGTCAGCGACATGGACCGCGCCTACGCGCTGCTGCGTTTGCACAACGTCGAGTATGCGTCGAGCGCGCCTCAGCGCCTTCCCGACTGGAACCCCAAGGCAGGCGGGATTCGCGCCTTCTACTTCAAGGACCCTGACGGTCACCCGTTGGAGGTCCTCGAGTTCCCGCCGGGCAAGGGGGAGCCACGGTGGCATGCGAAAGACGGCCGCCTTTTCCTCGGCATCGACCACACCGCAATCGTCGTTTCCGACACCGACGCGAGCCTTCACTTCTGGCGCGACATCCTCGGCCTGGTGGTCGCAGGAGAGAGCGAAAACTGGGGAACAGAGCAGGAACACCTCAACAACGTCTTCGGAGCGCACCTGCGGATCACGACGCTGCGAGCGCCCGCGGGCCCGGGCGTCGAGCTCCTCGAGTATCTCGCGCCGCGCGACGGGCGGCCGCGGCCCGTCGATACGCGCGCGAATGACCTCATCGAGTGGCAGACGACTGTAGCCGTGCACGAAACACCCCGGCTCTTGGAAACACTGCGCGCAGGCCACGTACCCCTCACGACACCGCAGCTCGTCGTGCTGCGGACGCCGGGCCTGGGCTTTGCGCGCGGCGTCCTGGTCTCCGATCCCGACGGGCACGCCGTGCGACTTGTCGATGGCGCGAACGAGGAGGTGAGGTAATGGCGTCCCCGAAAAAGAGCACGAAGGCCTTGGTGCGGGCTGCCGGCCAGGCGGCGTCCGGTGATGCGAGCGCGGAGCGGCGGCGCCTTGAGGAGGACACGGCTCGCGAGCGCAACTGGAAGCGCTGGGGTCCGTACCTTTCCGAGCGTCAGTGGGCGACAGTGCGGGAAGACTACTCCGCGGGTGGCGAGTGCTGGGACTACTTCCCGCACGACCACGCGCGCAGCCGCGCGTACCGCTGGGGCGAGGACGGGCTCCTCGGGATCTGCGATCGGCAGTGCCGGCTGGCCTTCGCGCTCGCCCTCTGGAACGGCCGTGATCCTATCCTGAAGGAGCGCCTCTTCGGGCTCACCGGTCCCGAGGGCAACCACGGCGAAGACGTGAAGGAGCTCTACTACTACCTCGACGCCACGCCGACCCACTCCTACGCGAAGAGCCTCTACAAGTACCCGCAAGCCGCGTTCCCGTACGGTGAGCTCGTGAACGAGAACCGGCGGCGCGGGCGCGAGGAGCGCGAGTATGAGCTCATCGATACGGGCGTCTTCGACGGCAATCGTTACTTCGACGTCTTCTGCGAGTACGCAAAGGCCGCTCCCGATGATCTGTGCATCCGCATCACGCTTGCCAACCGCGGCCCTGAAGCGGCCACGCTGCACGTCCTCCCCACCCTTTGGTTCCGCAACACGTGGTGCTGGGGGCGCATGGGCGAGGGGCATACGGCAAAGCCGACGATCCGCGTCGCCCACGACGGGACGCTTTTGGCCGAGCACGAGGAGCTCCCCCGCATGCGATTCGCATTCGAGGCAATCCTGAGTGCAGGCGCCCCCGCCCTGCTTTTCACCGACAACGAGACAAACCAGGAGCGGCTCTTCGGCGTACCGAACGCGAGCCCCTATGTGAAAGACGCATTCCATCGATTCATCGTGGATGGGGATTCGGCCGCCGTGAACCGGGCGCGCACAGGCACAAAAGTCGCGCTCGACTACGGGCTTGAGCTTCCTGCGAAGAGCGAGGTCGTGCTGCGCCTCCGCCTTTTCAGGGAGGATGCAGCACCCGCGGAGCGCTTCGGCGACGCGTTTGAGCGCGTTTTTGCCGAGCGGATCGCGGAAGCAAGCGCATTCTACGACTCGGTCCTTCCCGTGGCGATGGCGCCGGAAGAGCGCAACGTCGCGCGCCAGGGCTACGCCGGACTGCTTCACTCGAAGCAGTTCTTCCATTATGTGGTACGAGACTGGCTCGAGGGCGATCCCGCGCATCCCGCGCCGCCGCCGTCGCGCCGCCACGGGCGTAACTACGACTGGGGTCACCTCTACAACCGCGACATCATCTCGATGCCAGACAAGTGGGAGTACCCCTGGTACGCCGCGTGGGATTTGGCCTTCCACATGATCCCCATGGCGCGCATCGATCCGCAGTTTGCGAAGGATCAGATCCTGCTCCTGCTGCGCGAGTGGTACATGCATCCCAACGGTCAGATCCCCGCCTACGAGTTTGCGTTTGGCGACGTCAATCCGCCGGTGCACGCTTGGGCAGCGTGGCGGGTCTACAAGCTCACCGGGCCTGCGGGTAAGCGCGACCGGATCTTCCTGCGCCGGGTCTTCGACAAGCTTGTCATCAACTTCACCTGGTGGGTAAACCGCAAGGACGCTGAAGGGAAGCACGTCTTCGGTGGGGGCTTTCTTGGACTCGACAACATCGGCGTGTTTGACCGCTCGCAGCCGCTCCCGACGGGCGGCCACCTCGAGCAAGCGGATGGTACGGCTTGGATGGCGTTCTATGCTGCGACCATGCTTTCCATGGCACTCGAGCTCGCCCAGGAAGACCCGGTCTACGAGGATGTTGCCTCCAAATTTTTCGAGCACTTTGTCGCGATCACCGATGCCATGAACACGCTCGGTGGCTCGGGCTTGTGGGA
>DAIOWK010000372.1:0-3526 GCA_036758525.1 Myxococcota bacterium | reverse complement strand
GAGCACCGCTGCCCGGAGCATCGTTATCGCGCTGGCCGCGCAGAAGCGGCTCGCGAGGTACAGCCAGAGACTAGGAGGCAATGGCAACTCGCTGTCCCTATGGTTCCTGCGGATTCGCGCACACGGTAACCGACGCGGCAAGCTGTGGCCCGATGGAGATCGTGCGCATCGCTCCCGACCGCAGGACCGCCGAAGAGTGGGTGCTCGTCCTCGTGGCCGAAGGGATTGAGGCCGGACTGGCCGCCGCGGAGGGCGGCGTCGCGGTCACCGCGAACCCCGGGGACGTCGCGAAGGGACGCCGCCTGCTCGACGCCTGGGATCGTGAAAATGTGGCAGCCCGCGCCGAGGCCGAGATCCCGCAGCCTCCGGAATGGGGGCCGACATCTCTTGGTGTGATCCTTGGCGCAGCACTCGTTCTCTTCTTTCTCCACACCGGGGCTCACGACCCCGATCTCGTCTGGTTTGCCCAGGGAAGCGCACGCTCAGGTCTCATCTTGCGCGGAGAGTATTGGCGTACGGTGACTGCACTCACGCTGCATGCCGACTTGATCCACGTCGCAACGAACGCCGTGGCGTGCGCGCTCTTCGTCACCGCCCTCGCCCGGGCCCTCGGCCCAGGCGTCACGTGCGCGATGCTCGTGGGTGCGGGCGCAGGCGCCAACGCACTCACGGCCCTGGTTCGCGGGCCGGGTCACGATTCCCTCGGTGCCTCCACCGCGGTCTTTGCGGCGGTGGGCGCTCTGGCGAGCCTTGGCGTGGCGCGGCGATGGCATGGGCGCCGCCGCCGGCGCTGGCAAGATTTCGCGCCCCTCGCCGCGGGCCTCGGGCTCCTCGCGATGCTCGGAACCGCGCCGGACGCGGATTTCGGGGCGCATCTGTTCGGGCTGGCCTTCGGTGCACTGCTCGGGGGCGCAGTGGCCTGGCTCTCGCCTCAGCCCGCGCGTCCGTTGGCCCAAGGCGCGTGGGCCGCAGTCGCGGCCTTGGCGGTCGTCGCGGCGTGGCTCAGGGCCCTTCGCTAAGCCATTCGCCCGGGGCGGACCGGGTTCAAAAACGCGATGCGGGGAGCGTCACGTCGGCATGCTTCCACGCTCTCTCAAAACGTGCCTCGACCTGGGCCGCTTCCTTGGTTTTCTTGAGCGCGCGCAGGCTCGCGGCGAGTCCGTAGAGCGACCATCCATTCTCAGGGTTCTGCTGAAGATCGCTGCGATACACCGCCTCTGCATCGCGTGCGCGCTTGGCACGGAGCAGAACAGCCCCGAGCGCTTGACGGACCGGGAAATACCAATCGGGCGGCTCCATGTAGGCCAGACTGTCCTGGAGCTTCACCGCCTCCTCGAGGTGCGCCACCGCTTGGTCCATCGCTTGAGGCTGCGTTGCCGCGATCTCCCCCGCCAGGGTGTGAGAAGCGATCGAGAGCAGCGTCGAGCCCTTGTTCACTTGGGTGACGACCCGGTCCTTCGGCATGCCCGCCGCGATCTGGTCGAGTGCCGCGAGCTCGGCCTTGGCTTCGCGCATCCGGGCGGTGCGCAGGTAGGCAAGGCCCCGCGCATAGTGCGAGACGGCGCTCGCGTATTGCAGCGACTCGGGAGGGGTGGGCTGGGCGAGAATCTCCTGCCACTTCCCAAAGCGCACGCGCGCAAAGAGTGGCACCGGAAGGAAGCTCTCCATCGCGGGCATGCTTTGGATCATGTCGCGGGGGATCTTCTCGACGAGCTTGTCTGCCGCCTGCACCGACTCCGCACTCCGTCCGTCGAACGCCGCGGCCGCGTACAGAAAGTGGATATTGTGCGGGTAATACATCATCGCGTAGACACCCTGGACCTTTTGGCTTTCGATGTACGCTTCGTCCACCGCAACGGCCTGCTCGTTGGCCACCACCGCATCGCTGTAACGACCTGTGCGCATGTAGATGTGCGAGGGCATGTGTACGAGATGCCCTGCGCCAGGCACGAGGCTTCCGAGGCGATCCGCGCTCGCAAGCCCCCGCTCCGGCGATCCAGAAGCTTCGACCGCATGGATGTAGTAGTGATTCGCTCCCGGATGATCGGGATTGCGCTTTAGCACCGCCTCGAGCGTCGCCACGATCTCGAGCGTTCCCGGCTGCGGTTTCCCGTGATGCGTCCAGAGCTCCCACGGACGCAAATCCATCATGGATTCGGCGTAGAGCGTCGCGGCGTCGGGGTCGTCAGGGAAGCGTTCCGCGAGCCCGCGCATCGCCTGTGCGTAGGCCTCGTCAAGGGCCCGGCGATCCGAGGGCGGCGGGTCTGCATAGCGCGTCGCGATTGCCGACAGATAGGCGCGCTCGCGCTCACTCGCCCCGCTTGCCTTCCCCTGGGCCTTCGCCACGGCTTGGTAGGCCTCGCGGTCGCGGTTGGGGTCGCCGGGAAGGTTGTAGTTTGGCCCGAGCGTGTACGCGATCCCCCAATAGGCCATCACGGCGTCGGGATCGAGACGTGCCGCCTCCTCAAACGCGCGCCGCGCCTCGTCGTGGTTGAAGCCATACACCAGGCGCAGACCTTGATCGAAGTACTTCTGAGCGAGTGCCGATTTTGTCGTTATGGGGTGGCTGTAGTTCCCGAGGTTATCGAACAGCGGAACGCCGTCGTGTTCTTCACTTCCCTGATGGTGGAGGCCCATTGCGCCGCACGCGGCAAGGCACGCGGCGAGGGTGAGGAGCCCAGTCCTTGCCGCCGTGCTTCGCATTCGGCTCCTCGCTGCCTCTTCGGACCCTCGCACACCGACGCACGATCCCGGATTAACTTCTCTCGGTGAGAGCGCGCGAGCCTAAGGGCCCCGCCGCAGGAGTGCCGCGAGCGGAACGGAATCCAGGTACTCGTCGATCTGCGTGATGCGACCGTCCGCCACTCGGCACACAAGGCAGGCGGCGACCTCGAGGGGCTCGCCGCCAGGCGCCGTACCGCACAGCACGTGCTGCTGAACGAAGCCGGACTCTGTGCGCTGCCGACGCACGTGCTCGTAGCGCAGGCCGGCTACGTTCTTCACCACCCAGGCGAGAAGGCGCAGGTTCTCCTCGAGGGATTGCTCGACGCCGTCGAGGTTATGCCAGACCCTCACACTCGGGGCGTAGATCTCGCGGACCCCGTCGAGATCGCCGGAGCAAATGGCCTGAAACAGACGATCGCCGAGCTCGAGCGCATCCAGGGTCGGCAAGAGGTCACCTCCGCTTCGCTTCGGAATCTAGGCCGGGGGCCCTGCGGCTTCTCCAAGGTAGGCTTGGCGCACGCGTGGATCGCGCGCAAGCTCCGCGGCTGAACCCTCGATGGCGAGCGTTCCCGTCTCGAGGACATACGCCCGTTGGGCAATTCGTAGGGCCTGACGGGCATTCTGTTCGACCAGCACGACGGTCGTGCCTTGGTCGTTGATGGCACGAATGATCCCGAAGATCTGCTGCACGAGCAGGGGCGCGAGCCCGAGCGAAGGCTCGTCGAGCAGCAGCAGCTTCGGTTCCGCCATAAGCGCGCGGCCAATCGCCAGCATCTGCTGCTCCCCGCCGGAGAGCGTGCCG
>DAIOWK010000371.1:0-3542 GCA_036758525.1 Myxococcota bacterium | reverse complement strand
AGATCTCCTGGCCTACCCGCAGTTTTTGCTCGGGCGCAGGCACCGCGGTCAGCGTCGGTTCCGTGTTCAGCACGACGTACGGTCTCCCGTCGGCATCGGACGCCATCGCGACCACCCGACCCTGGTAGGCACGACCGGGCTCGAGCTTCGCGTGCAGGACGGGCTTTCCTTGGGTGCGCTCGACTTCCGAGAGGGGGGTGAGCCCTCGGTCTCGCTCCTTCATCGCTCGCTCGATCCTCTCTTCCGCATCGATGGCCACAGCGAGGCGACGGACGCGCTCGCCGCCTCGCTCTTCCTCCTCGACCTGCAGAAGTCCGCGCTCTTCCAGAAGGTGAAGCCGGCGTGCGATGGCATCCCGCAACTGCGCTCCGAAGCCTGAGGAAGGTCCATCCAGCGGGAGAGCTCCATTGTGCTCGCGCAGTGTTTGCAGGGCCACGAGGTCAAGGAAGGTCGATGGCTCAGGAATGGCCTCGAGTTCTTGCAATCGACCGTGGCGGGTGACCTCGATGAGAACCGTTCGTTCGCTTCCCGACGGCGCGTGAACAGCACGGAGGGTTACGATCTCCCCGCGTATGACCTCATCGCGGTACCGGTGCTCTTCGATCTCCGGCGTTTGTGGGACGAGGTGGACGCTGCCGTCCGCGCTCTCGAGGGCGAGAAGGCTCCGACCTCCCGCCTCGTCCTCCGCTCCGCCGACCACGCGCCCGCGGAGCTCGACGCCCGGGACGAGCTCGGTCAAGTGCAGCTCTGCATGGGGATCCACCAGAAGCTCGCCGTACCGCGCGAGGCTCCGCCGAAGGTCGCGCGTAAGCTGGATTCGCTCAAGCGCTGCACGGTGGTGTTCGGAGAGCTCGAATGTGCGCTTTCCGACGCGCCGGGCGAGGCCGAGCTCGGACAAAAACTCAAGTCGCCGCAGGAGCTGGAGGCGCAACCCGAGGGCATCCTCCGCGCTGGGCACCGAGGACTCGAACGCGATTCGCCGTTCAGGATCCGCGCGGCGCGCGAGCGTCTCGTCGAGGTCTCCGTAGCGTTGTGCCTCGACCGTGCGCTCCTGAGCAGCGGAGAGGTCGCGCTCAAACAGGAAGCCAAGCGTCTGGGTTGCGAGCTCTTGGCTTCGCAGGCGGAGTCCGCCCCCGGCGTATTCCCACGGCAATCGGAATTCAACTCCCTCTTGGCTCCGGCCGCGGATCGCCAAGTGGAGATGGGGATGGGCGGTATCGAAGTGAGCGATTCCCACCCACTCGAGAAAAATTCCGAGATCCCCCTCCATCGTCGTCACGAGTTCGCGTGCGTGCTGGCGTAGATCAAGTCTCTCTCCAGTCTCAGGTGAGACGATGATCTTCCAAAGGCGAGGATCGCCCGCACGTTCCCACCAGCCGAGGCGGTCGGCGATGTCGATCTCTTCCTCGGAGGCGTCGAAGCCCCAGCCGGGGCGGCTCTCTTGCTGGGCTCCCTCGCGCGCCAGGTAACGACCATGGGCGCGCCATTGGGAGCCCCCGCGATTCGGGACCCACCGCACGATGACGACGCTCTGCTGAAGGAGCGACGGCGAGAAGCCGATGAAGCCCGGACGAGCCGGCGGAAGAGGTCGTGCCCCTCGCCGCCTACGCGCAAACCGAGCCGAAATCTCATGCAGGCGGCCCGCGCTTGGCGCTCCGTCCGCGCGCCGAAGCTCGCGGGGACGAGGCCGCGTCTTGAAGCGCTCGCTCTTGGGATTCTCCACGCTCTTATTCCCCAGAGCCGCGCGTGGACGATCTCGTGTTGTCGATCAAAGGTGGATCTCCTGCAGCCTCTCCGCGGGGGGACTTCAGACCGAATGTGAGGATTGGGATCGCCGCGGCACGGACGTGGTCGAGCGGAACGGGACCGAAGTAGCGGCTGTCCCAGCTCACGCGGCGATCAAGGCCCAGGACCCAGAGTTCGCCCGCAGGAACGCCGCTCTCACCAAAGGGTGCGTGGGGAAGCGGGCGTCGCCCGCAATCCACGGTGCGGAGCGCTGTGCCGGCGATCGAGTGACCATTCACAGCGAGCCCCGCGCGAGAGAGCGCGACACGGTCACCGGGGACGGCGGCAATCTCCTTCACGAGCTCCTGCGAGCCGTCTGAGCAGGAGCCTTGGCGCAGGTAGGCGCGCTCCCGACCTAGCCGCGCCGACTCCTCCGGCAAGCAGAAGACCACCCACGCGCCACGCTCGAGGCGAGGCGGCGCCTCTCGGTAGAACCCAATGGGCATCGAGGCCGTCGTGTTGATTCGCAGCTCTAGGGCATTGGCGACGAATGCGATCGCTCCGCTCGAAGCCATGAGAATGAGCGGCCAGCGACGGTGCAGCGAACCCCCGAGCGTTACCCACTTCTGCACGCCGCGATTGTGGGCCCCCTGGGCAAAGCCGCCAGAATCCGGTTCCAAGCCAGCGACCCCGCTCGCGCTTTTCTCTTACCCTCCGGCGAAAGCAAACTTCGGGCTTGCTCCTCGCTCGAACCCCCACTCCTTGAGCCGTGCGGGTTGCAGCCGTGGCACATCATGCTCTCCCGGGATCGGCGATGACGCCGGGCGGGTCGCCGGCCCGCACAAGAAAGGCGTGAAGCGCGGCTACGACTTGCGCGCCCTCTCCCACCGCAGCCGCCACTCGTTTGACCGATCCGCAGCGGACATCACCGATTGCGAAGACTCCCGGGCGGCTTGTCTCCAGCAGATGGTGGTTGGCTCCGACCTCGGCACCCGTGCGGACGAATCCGTTGTCATCAAGTGCAACGTCGCCCTGTGATAACCATGCGGTGTTGGGATCTGCGCCGATGAAGAGAAAGAGATGCCGAATCCTCCGTGACGTCTCTTTTCCGGTTGGAAGGTGACGCCAGCGGACCACTTCCAGCACTCCGCCTTGTCCTTCGAGAGCGCTGATTCCCGTCTGCGTCAGGACCTCGACATTGGGGAGGGCGGCGATGCGGTCGACCAGATAGCGCGACATGCTCGCGCCCAAGCTGGGTCCGCGCACGAGAAGCCAGACCTTTGCGACCTGACTGGCGAGATAGACCACGGCTTGCCCTGCGGAATTACCGGCACCGACGAGCGCCACCTCTTGTCCCGTACACAGTTGCCCCTCCAAGGGGGATGCCCAGTAGTGAACCGAGGACCCCTCGAAGGCGGCGAGATTCTCCACATCGAGTCGTCGGTACTTGGCGCCGCTCGCGATCACCACGGCCCGGGCGTTCGCGCGCTCCTCGTTCGAGAGAATGAGCCGGAAGGACGCGTCCTTGGAAGTCGCGCCGCACTGCAAGCGCACGACTTCATCCGGTATCGCCATCTCGGCTCCGAACTTCAGCGCCTGGTTGTAGGCCCGTGCCATGAGCGCCAAGCCGGAAATCCCGGTGGGAAAACCCAGATAGTTCTCGATGCGTGCCGAAGCGCCCGCTTGGCCACCAAAGGCGCGGCAGTCCAGCACAAGTGCGGAGAGCCCCTCGGAGGCTGCGTAGACCGCTGCGGCAAGCCCCGCCGGTCCGGCACCGACGATCACCACGTCATAGACCTTGGTTGCATCGATCGGCA
>DAIOWK010000370.1:0-3544 GCA_036758525.1 Myxococcota bacterium | reverse complement strand
CGCCTCCGCGTTGTGTCGCGGATCACGTTCCTCTCTCACGCAGCCCAGCCGCAGCCGCCCCCTCGCTGCATGCGCGTGATGTCGTCTCGACCTCCCGGGAGGAGCGAGAGGTGACGACAGTCACGGAAGCCGTGGCGCTGGGAGGTCAACTGCGGGGTTTCCCTGTCCGATAGGATTTGCATGGACGAACGGATCCTGATCGTCGAGGACGACGAGGCCCTCCGGGAAAGTCTCCAGCTCATGCTGGCGGCCGAATCTTACGAGGCGGTGGCAGCGTCCGGAGGCGAGGAGGCGCTTCGCCTCGTCGAAGCAACGCCCTTCGACGTCGTGCTATGCGACTTGCGCATGCCCGGGGTCGACGGCCTTGAGCTCCTGCCGCAGCTCGCAAGACGTCTGCCCGGTGCCACGTTGATCCTCATGTCGGCTTTCGGCACCGCAGACCTCGCCATCGAGGCGATGCGACGCGGGGCCTACGACTACCTCGCAAAACCTTTCACACCGTCCGAGCTCTTGCTCGTGATCCGCAAGGCCCGCGAGCGCGAGCGTCTGCGCCGCGCGAACCAGATGCTACGGCGCGACGTTCACCGGGCTGTGGGAGACCGACCAATCGTCGCGGCATCGCCGTCGATGATCGCCGTGCTGGAGCTCCTCGAGCGCGCTGCAGAGTTCAAGTCGACGGTCCTCCTGACCGGTGAGAGCGGAACGGGCAAGGAGGTTCTTGCACGCGCAATCCACGCGCAGTCTCCGCGCCGAGACGAGGCTTTTGTGGCCGTGAACTGCGCGGCGATCCCCGAGACGCTGCTCGAAAGTGAGCTCTTCGGACATTCGAAGGGCGCCTTCACCGGAGCCGACCGTGCGCGCCGGGGGCTCTTTGTCGAGGCAGACAGCGGCACCATCTTTCTCGATGAGATTGGGGAGCTCCCGTCCCCCCTCCAAGCGAAGCTACTTCGCGTGCTCCAGGAGGAAGAGGTGCGTCCCGTGGGGGAGTCGAAATCGCGTCGCGTCGATGTGCGGGTGATCGCTGCGACGGCCCGCGACCTTGAGAGCGACGTCGCGAGTGGACGATTCCGAGAGGACCTCTTCTATCGGCTGAACGTCGTGCGCGTGAAGGTTCCGCCGCTTCGGGAGCGCCGGGAAGACACCCCTCTCCTGCTCGACCACTTCTTGGCCCACTTCCGCGATCTTTTGGGTCGACCCGTGCGCTCCCTCAGTGACGAGGCCCTCGAGAAGCTCCTCGCCTACCGCTGGCCCGGGAACGTGCGCGAGCTCGAAAACGTGATGGAGCGAGCAGTGATCCTCGCAGAGGGAGAGCGCATTGGATTGCGCGAGCTGCCGGCGAATGTGGTCGCCTCCGAGCCATCGGGTCCGCTCGAGGGGCCGTCGCCTTCCGACTTCTCACTTCGCCGCGCCCGCCGGTCGGCGGAGACAGAACTCATTGAGCGCGCACTGAGGGCCACGGGGGGGAACCGCACGCATGCGGCCCGTTTGCTCCAGATCAGCCACCGCGCGCTTCTCTACAAGCTCAAGGAGTACGGGATCCGCGACTAGCGCGAAGCGTTTCCAGCGAGAGTGCCCGCTTGAGGTTACTCGGCGCTCCCTCCATCCGCAGGCGCCGGCGTCGGAGTCGCCGGCGCTCCATGATGGCGATAGACCGGACGGTTCGGCTGCGGGGAAGCCGGCGCTTCCGCTTCTTCATCCGTGTCGTCGCTCGCCGCCGCAGGAGGCTGCGTGCGCTCCGCCTTCGGAACGGGAGCGCCGCCCGTCCTTGTGGGCTCAGGACTGCCAGTTGGCACGGTCATACCCGAGCTCCCAGGACCCGAAGCGAGGGGTGCAGTTGCATTGGGGGTCGGCGAGGCCCCTGCCTTGGGCGCGGGAGTCTCCGTCCCCGGCGTTGCCGCCGCCTGCGCCTGGTCGACGCCCACCGTCAGTTCGAAACGCTGGGACGTTGTCCCCCCCTGAAGATCATCCACCGCGATCTCCACGGCCTGCTTTCCGGTCTGTGTCGCATTGGGCTTCCACTTCACAATGCCCGTCAGCGAATCCATGGTCATGCCATCGGGGCCCTTGACGAGACGGTAGCGAAGCGTCCGGTCACCGTCCGGATCGACGGCTTGGACGGCATAACGGAAGGTTCCGTCAGGATCCAAGCCGCTCGGACTGGAAGTAATCTTCGGCGGCGCATTCGCAACGCGCATGGGCGGGCTCTCGATCGCGTTCGACTCGTCCATCCCGTCGGTCGCGACCACCCGGACCTTCACCATGTCACCCCGCCGCAGCTTGGAGGTGTCGAGAGAGGCCTCATCGCCTCCCGCGGGTTGACCGTTCACCCACCAAGAGTAGTGGTAGCTGATCGGATCTCCGTCGGCGTCCATCGCTTGGGGATTCGCGACCACCGGGCTTCCGACGTTGATCTCCCCCGGAGGTTGAAGCTGGACCGCTACCAGCTCAGGCGGCTGATTGCCAATGGTCGCGACCGCCGTCATCGGTTGGCTCTCCGAGCGGCCATCGTTGCCCACCACCGTCACTTCGATGTGGGCACCCTTCGCGACTGGGCCGATGTCCACTTCACTCGTGGTCTGCGGGAGCGAGCGCCCATCGATCCGCCAGAGGTACTTAAACTCCACCGGGTCACCATCGGGATCCGATCCCCGGGCGATCGCACGCACACGCTGCCCAGGCTTCGGGCTCGCGGGATCGAGTCGCACACTTTCCACGACCGGCGGTCGGTTCCCGCTGCGCGTGGCGGGCGCCTGTGCCATGGGAGCTCCGCTGGGTTTCGCGGTCTCGCGCGGCCCACATGCCAGGGCGACCCCAAGGACCAGCACCGCGCCGACGACCTCTGCCCACCCTACGCGCGGACAGCCTCGGCGGCCCTCCGCGCCCTCGTGCTTTGCCGCTCCCATGCAACTCCCCTCCCGACTGTTCCGACTACTGGTGCTCTCGCCAGTAGAGGATCCCAACCCCGTTGCCCTTGTTACAACCCGCAGCAGTGTTGGAAATCGTGTTGCTGCTTGTTAGGACGATCACCTTGTTCGCGGACCCGGTGCAGTTTCCGGTTCCTGAGCCTGGGGTGCCTGCGGGAACGGTTCCCGCACTGATCGAAATCCGCGGATCGGTAGGCATTCCCGCCCCCAGGGACAGGGTGCGCTGGGCGGTGCCTGGATTCGTCGCGTACAAGCCCATCGCACACTGGATGCTGAACGTATACAGGAAGGAACTTCCACCAGCTTGGCACGGATCCGTCCCAAGGTTGGGGTTCGGGATGAAGGACGACACGAAAACGTTGCCGGCGAAGATGGTCGCGGATGTGACGAACTTCTCGCCGAGACCGGCAGTATTGTCGGTCACGGTGCACGAGGGGGCGCCCTGCGTCTGGCTACAGGTCATGCCGGTCCCATTGTCCGTAGCGTCCGTACTCGCCAGGAAGTACCAGCCCCGTTGCGTGATCGGCTGACATGTGCCGCCTGAGGTCGCCGGGAGCGGACTTGTCACGTCGAGCAGGTTCGCCTCCGTGAGCGTCGCGGGCGTCGTCGAGCTCTGATCG
>DAIOWK010000369.1:0-3548 GCA_036758525.1 Myxococcota bacterium | reverse complement strand
AACCCATCTGTAGATTCTCGCGCACCGTGAGGTTTGCAAAGATGCGGCGTCCCTCGGGCACGTGGGAGATCCCAAGGGCGACCAGCACCTCGGGTGGATGGCTCGTGACGTCGACGCCCTGAAAATGGATGGCACCCGCGTTCGGACGCACGAGTCCGGAGATCGCCCGAAGGAGCGTTGACTTGCCCGCGCCGTTCGAGCCAATCAGCGTCACAATCTCGGCAGCGCGCACCTGGAAGCGAACGCCCCGCAGGGCCCGAATCGCGCCGTAGCGCACCTCGAGCCCCTCCACGCGAAGAAGCGGATCCGCGCTTACGGCCCACCCTCCGTCTCTACCCCGAGGTAGGCCTGAACGCTCCAGGTATCGCAAACCCCTGGAGTCCGTCCTCGAAATCCGAGGTTTTTCGCTACCCCTTGCAACGGAGTTCTCTCAAGTTCCAAGTCCTGGCAGACTACCATGGGTGCGAGGCCTGCGTGAGCGGCCTCCCACGGTTCCATGAAAGCACTGACGGGTGCTTGTATGCGCAGCTCCGCACCTTGAGAGATTCGCCATCGAGGCCAATCGCGGGACTGGCCAATGCCACGAGCGTGGAATTTCGGTCCTCTCCTCCGTCCACATGCCAAGGGTCCTCATCTCTCTCGCGGCCGTGGGCCTCACGATATTTCAGACCTCCCGGCGCGGTCTCGCCTAAACCATCGGCGTCCGCCGCAGATTCGGGCTCCTTGGAGACATTCACTGGATGCGTTCGCGGCACTCCGCCCGACCTACCTCTTCGGACGAAAGGCCAAACTCGGGGTCGCGCGGGAGCGAACGAGGGGAGTCGGAGCGTTAGACGCTTTCCGCGTCTGACCCGAGGTACGCCTCGATGACCTTGGGGTCGCGGCGCACGGCATCCGGTGGGCCCTCGGCGATCTTCTCACCGTGATCGAGCACGCTGATCCGATCGCAAAGGTTCATCACGAAGGCGACGTCGTGATCGATCAGCACGATCGACACCCCGAACTCCTGGCGCAGGCGGGCGACCAGGCTGCGCAGCGCCTCCTTCTCCGAGGGGTTCATCCCGGCGGCGGGCTCATCCAAGAGCAGCAGGCGCGGCTCCGTCGCGAGGGCGCGCGCAATTTCGAGGCGGCGCTGCTCGCCGTAGGGAAGCGAGTCGGCCTTCGCATCGGCGAGGCGCTCGAGTCCCAAACGCGTGAGCAGCTGGCGCGCACGTTCCTCGAGTGCCTGCTCGCGCGCAGTCCACGCGGGACCGCGCACCACGTCGAGGAGTCCAGAGCGCCGGGCGCCCGAGAGCGCGGCCCGCACATTGTCGAGGGCGCTCAGCGAACGGAAGAGCCGGATATTCTGAAAGGTTCGGGCGATCCCGTGGGTGCAGATCCGGTGCGGGCTCACCCCGCCGATTTCCTGGTGATCAAAGCGCACGGAGCCAGAGCTTGGGGCGTAGATCCCCGTGATCACGTTGAACGCCGTGGTCTTCCCAGCGCCATTCGGACCAATCAGAGCCACCAGCGCACCCGCTTCGACCGAAAAGTCGAGGCTCGATACCGCAGTGAGTCCACCGAAGCGCACCGTGAGTCCATAAATCTCAAGCAGCGGCATGCGGCTGCCTGGGCCGGGTCCCGAGCCAGCGCCCGATCGGAAACTCGCGCTGACCCATAAGACCCTGGGGTCGCAGGATCATGGTGACGATCAGGAGGAGGGAGTAAAGGATCATCCGCCACTCTCCAAGGCCGCGCAGCACTTCGGGAGCCGCAGTCAACACCGCCGCCGCCAGGATGGCGCCGCTGATCGAACCCAACCCGCCCAGCACCACGAAGACCACAATCTCGAAAGAGCGCAAGAACGCGAAGCTATTGGTGTGTACATAGCCTTCGCTGTGCGCGAACAGCGCTCCGGCCACCCCGGCAAAGAAACTCGAGACCACGAAGGCCTCGACCTTGACCCGGGTGGTCGCAACGCCGACCGACTCGGCTGCCGTCTCGTCCTCGCGCACGGCGCGGAAGGCGAGCCCGCCCGCCGAGTAGACGAGCCGCGCGATCACGAGCACGGAGAGGGCCACCACGGCATAGATGGCACCGAGGCCGTCATAGCGGAGATCGGCGGCCGGCTGTGCCGCCGAGGTCAGGGAGAAGCCGCGGGCTCCCCCCACTGCGTCCACATTCAAGATCGCGATGCGGATGATCTCGCCGAAGCCCAGCGTTGCGATGGCGAGGTAGTCGCCGCGAAGACGCAGCGCCGGAATTCCCACGGCAAGGCCCGCGAGTGCTGCGGCCAGCCCTCCAGCAACGAGGGGGATCGGGAAGTAGCAGGCGCGTGCAAGCGGCGCCGGCAGCAGCGCGGTGAGCGCCACAAGCCAGCCCGCGCCGAGATACACGGAGAGCGCGGCCGACACATACGCCCCAACGGCCATGAAGCCGGCATGCCCAATGGAAAATTGTCCGGTGAAGCCATTGACGAGCTGCAGGCTCACGGCGGCGAGGACGGCGACGCCGATCCGCGTCAAGATGGTGAGGTAGTAGGCATTGAGCACGTGCGGGAGCCCGGTGTCGAGGCCCACAAGAAGTGCGGCTGCCGCTGCGAGGACAATCCAATGCCTTCGCATCAGGGACACCCGAGCCGGCGCCACGGGAATCCGGGCACAGTCGGGCTCTTTCTCGCGGCGCTTTGGCGCTGCGTCACACCTTCTCCGTCTGGGCTGATCCGAACAGACCCGTCGGGCGGTACAGCAGGATCGCAATCAGGACCACGAAGGCGATGGCGTCGCGATAGGTGCTGGAGAGGTAACCAGAGACCAAGGTCTCCACGATCCCGAGCAGAAGACCACCCACCATGGCACCCGGGACATGGCCAATGCCGCCCAACACCGCCGCTACGAACGCCTTGATCCCCGGCATGATCCCCATGAGCGGATCGATCTTCGGGTTCGAGAGGCCCACCAAGATGCCGGCGGCCGCCGCCAGGGCGGAGCCCAGAACGAACGTCCCAAGGATCACCCGGTCGACTGGAACGCCCATCAAGGCCGCCGCCGGGGCGTCGAAGGAGACTGCCCGCATGGCGCGGCCAAAGCGCGTGCGCATCACCACAAACTCAAGACCCGCCATGAGGACGAGCGTCGTGGCCAAAACCACGCCTTGGATGTTCGAGATGGCGAGCGCCCCGACCCGCACCAGTTCCCGCGACTCGAGGAGCGGGGGAAAGAATTTGGGATCCGCCCCAAACAGCACCTGGCCGGCATTCTCGAGGAAAAGCGAGACACCGATCGCGGTGATGAGAGGCGCCAGGCGACCGGCGCCGCGCAGCGGCCGGTAGGCCACGCGCTCGATCAGCGCGCCGAGCAACGCACACACCGCCATCGAGCAAACGAGCGTGACCAGCAGGCCGACCATGGAGGGGTGACCGGCGAAGCCAAGCGCGTGAGCGACGTAGAAGCCGGTCATCGCGCCAACCATATAAACGTCGCCGTGGGCGAAGTTGATCAGCTTCAGCACGCCATAGACCATGGTGTAGCCGAGCGCGATCAAGGCGTAGATGCCGCCCCAGGTGATGC
>DAIOWK010000368.1:0-3551 GCA_036758525.1 Myxococcota bacterium | reverse complement strand
AATCGTCTCAAAGACGAGCAGGAAGGTCGCGAGCTCGTAGGCACCCCACGCGGTCCCCGCCACGCACTGCACGCCGAGCAGGTAGGGATACCAATCGGAAACGATCCAGAGCGACGCCAGGGGGATGATGCCGAGTCCACCCACCCACAAGAGGTGCCGTGCACCGAAGCGTCGCGCGAGTGCGCCGAGGAGTGGAAGCATCAGGATCTTCGCGCCGAAGGACGCGGCGATGAGAACCATGTACGCCACGTACGAGAGGTGCAGGTGGCCGAGCATGTACGGGGTGAAATAGGGTGCCGAGAGGTTGACCGCGGTCTGGACGGACAGAAGGTAAAGAAGCAGTCGACCCTCCTGGCTTCGGCGGACGAGTCGCGCCATGACTTCGGCCGCGGGGACGCGGCGGTAGTTCTCGGGCAGCGGGATGGGCTCGCTCGTCGCCGCGAGAAGGCGGGCGCTCGCCACGCGGCAGGCCGCCGCCGCGAGGAAAAGGACTGCGAAAGCGTGCAGGCGCTGGCCCATCTCGGTTCCAACCTGCAGGACCGCCCCGCCGAGAAGGAGCCCCCCCAAAACGCCGATCTGGGTGATCCGTGTCCGCCGCGAGAAATAGCCAGCGCGCAGGCGCGAGGGCACGAGGGTGCCGACCCACGTGTTCCACGCAGGCCCGGTGCCCATGCCGGAACCCCAATAGAGCGTGGCCACCAAGAAGATCAACGGCGTGGGGATGGCGCCAGCCAGGGCCGCCACGATCAGCGGGACGAAGGAGAGCGCCTGTGTCACCGCACACACCACGACCCAGCGGCGGTGAGAGCCCAGCTGGCGCACAGCCGCGGGCGATGCCAGCTGCAAGACGGCTCCCGCGAGCGGTGGCACGGAGGCGAGCAGCCCCGCGGCGACCTGGCCCACCCCCACCGCAAGCGCGAAGGCAGGCAGATAGGTCTCACCGAGACCCACCATCACGCTGAACGCACTGGCGTCAGCGCTCATGGCACGGAGATCGCTGCGTAACTGGGTCGGGCGGCGGCGGGACATGAACTTGGTCGAAGGAACGGGAGGTGCTGCGGGGTGTCAAGAGAGGCGCATGGCGAGCCGAAGTCACAAAAGGTCGCATAAAAGTATGGACCGTTGCATCAGTGTCGTTAGAATCGCGCGCCAGTGGAATCCGAGTCGCACCCGCAAAACCGCTCCGCGAAGACACGTCACCCGAGGATGAGGAGACTTCGTGCAATGGACCGACTCAGATCGCCGGAAGTGTCCGGCTTCGGTCCGTCCGGCTCGCGCGCCGGCCGTCAGCGCTACGACGCCTGGCGCGACATCCCTAGCCCGCAGTGGCTTAGCGTCCGGTGGCAGCTGCAGCACTCGGTCCGCACAGCCGCCGACGTTGGGCGACTGCTCCCCCTGTCCGATGCCGAGCAGGCCTCGATCACCCGCCTCGGCCAGAGCTATCGCTTCGCGGTCACGCCCTACTATTTCAGCCTGATCGACCCCGAGGACCCACACGACCCGATTCGGCGCATGATCGTTCCCTCGATCGAGGAAGAGGTGGATCTCGAGCTCGGCGAGGTCGACCCGCTCGGCGAGAAGGCGGACCAGGTCGCCCCGGGGCTCACACACCGCTACCCGGACCGCGTGCTCTTTGTGGTCACAAGTTTCTGCACGTCGTACTGCCGGTTCTGTATCCGAAAGAGGAACTGGCGGGGCTCGGATGCCGCCCGGGACCCTGAGGAAGTGGACCAAGCCCTCGCGTACATCCGGAGCCACCCAGAGATCCGAGACGTGTTGATCTCGGGCGGTGATCCCCTGACGCTCCCCCTTTCGCAGCTCGAGTACGTGCTCCGGGGCGTCCGTGAGATCCCCCACGTCGAGATTGTGCGCATCGGCTCCCGGGAGCCCGTGATGCTTCCCATGCGGATCGAGCCCGAGCTCGTGGCGATGCTCGAGCGCTACGCACCGCTCTGGGTGAACACGCACTTCAACCACCCGAACGAACTCACGCCGGAGGCCGCAGCCGCGGTCGACCGACTACTTCGCGCCGGTATCCCCGTGAACAACCAGTCGGTGCTGCTCGCCGGCGTCAACGATTCGCTCGAGGTCATGAAGGCTCTCGTACAGGGTCTCCTGCGAATCCGGGTTCGCCCCTACTACCTCTATCACTGCGACGACGTGAAGGGGACGGCGCATCTGCGCACCTCGATCCGGCGCGGCCTTGAGATTCTCGAGGGTCTGCGCGGCCACACCACGGGGTTCGGGGTGCCGACCTACGTGGTGGATGCGCCGGACGGTGGCGGGAAGATCCCGCTTATGCCGAACTACCTCGTAAGCCAAGGCGAGAGGACACTTGTGCTGCGCAACTTTGAGGGCGTGTTGGTGAGCGTGGCAGACCAACCGCCCGTGGCTGCGGCCGCGAAGGGCAACGGCGATGGCCAGATTCGGCGCAGGCGCACCTCACGCGCAGCGCAGAGTGTCTCCGATCTGCTGGCTGACGATTCCCAGCGTCTTGTGCCCGCAGGCCTGCCTCACTATGAACGACGCGAGGCGCTGCAGAGCGAGGCGGAGACGCCTCAAGCCGCGGCCGCTACAGCGCGGCCCGAGCCGCCTCCGACGCCCGCGCCGCGTCGTACGCGGCGTGCGGCGCGCGACCTCCGGGTCATCCAGGGGTCGTGAGCCTCCGCGCAGCCGTCGTCTATAGCCGCCTTCCTGAAGATCCCGTGGTCCGCGCCGACGACCGCTTCGAGGAGTTCGATCTCCCCGAGGTGCCCGAGGCGGTGGCCGCAGCCCTAGGCAGGTGCGGCGTGGACGCCTTTCCTCTCGAGGATGACGCGCGCCTCGTTCCCCGGCTGTTGGAAGAGCCGCCCGACTTCATCTTCAACCTGGCTGAGGGCCTGCGCGGGAGGGGACGGGAAGCGGTGGTTCCCGCGATCTGCGAGCACCTCGGTCTGCCCTATACAGGTTCTGACGCCCTTACCTTGGCTGCGACGCTCGACAAAGGCGTGGCCCGGCGGCTCATGGCGGGTGCCGTCGCCGTGCCCGAGGGTATTGTGGTTCGCCCTGGGGAGGCGCTCCCTGCCCACTTTCCCTTGCCCGCGATCGTGAAGCCTCTGTCTGAGGGTTCGAGCAAGGGCATTCATGATGGCCTCGCCATCGCCTTCGACCGACGCGCCGTCGAGGAACGCGTGCAGACCTTGGCTGCGCGCTACCGGCAGCCCGCCCTCGTCGAGGGGTTTGTGGCGGGTCCCGAGGTCACGGTCGCCGTGCTCGGCTGCGAAAAGCCCGAGGTTGCGGCGATGATGCAGGTCCTGCCCCAACGGGGCCCGCTTTCGCACTTTGTTTACACCATCGAGGCGAAGCGCGACTGGCAGCAGCGGGTCCGCTACGCGGTCCCCCCCGAACTCCCGGCCGAAGTCGTCGACCGCCTGCGCAGCGCCGCGCTTGCCGCGTTCCGCGCTCTTGAGTGCCGGGACGTGGCCCGGCTCGACTTCCGCCTGGACGAAGGCGGCATCCCGTATTTCCTGGAGGCAAATCCCCTGCCCGGCCTCTCTCCGGACAAAGGCGAC
>DAIOWK010000367.1:0-3559 GCA_036758525.1 Myxococcota bacterium | reverse complement strand
CAGTGCCGCCAGCAGGAAAGCAGTCCCACGCGGCGCGTTCTTCCTGAAGGAAGGGAGTATCAAGACTGAGTCTCCGACACCCAGATGGATGGAGGCACCGTTAGCGCCGTTGATTTTATGGAAATGCTGCTACTAGTCCAACCGTCCGGACGTTCTTGTCCGGCGCCGAGGGAACCCGGCTGAGCCCTGGGCGGGAGCAGGGGCAAGGATGGGGTCTTCTCTGCATCGTCTTTACCGCAGGATTCGGTTCGGGAAACCGATCATCGTCGTCTCGGGCCTCCCGCGCTCGGGCACATCCTTGGCCATGAACATGCTCGATGCCGGCGGCGTGCCGACCGTCACGGACGGCGTGCGCAATGCAGACGAGGACAACCCGAAGGGGTACTACGAGGACGAGCGGGTAAAAGAGCTCCACAAGGCCGAGGACAAGACCTGGCTGAGGGACGCGAGAGGGAGGGCGATCAAGATAGTCTCTTATCTTCTCAAGAGCCTCCCCTCCGACCACAACTACAAGGTCATCTTGTTGCGCCGCAATCCGCAGGAGATCCTGAAGTCCCAGGCCAAGATGCTCGCCCGCCGGGGCGAGTTCTCGGAAAGGAGCGACGAGCGGATGCTCGAACTGATTAGGAAGGACCTGGACGACGCGCGTTTCTTCTTGAGGCGGCCCCACTTCGAGGTCATCGAGCTTCACTACAAGGAGATCCTCGAACAGCCCCGCGAGCACGCGAAACGGATCGCCGAGTTCCTGGCCGAGCCGCTCGACATCGAGCAGATGGCTTCGGTCGTCGACATGAAGCTGTATCGCAACCGCACCTGAGCCCACTGCACCCGCCGGCCGCCGGGGGGGGCAGCTCGGCGCCCACTTCTGGACACTCTCGCCGAAAACCACCGTATCAGCGGGCAGACCGGATCGCGCGAGTATCGCCTCGATCTGCGCCTTGCATTCTTCCGTTCTGATCACGCCGATTAGCCGCGCTAGAGCCCACGTACTGCGCTGTCCGAGGCCAACATTGGTGGTTTAGGTGCCCGCGGTGCGGAAGGCGATGCCGGCTGCTGTATCGCCCTCGTGGTGAGTCGGAGGTCGGTTGCGTTTGCTGTCATCGACTCACGTATCGGAGCCGCCGGCAACACCGGTCGCGGTTCTACGAGACGATCCGGGTACTCGATACCGTGCCCCGCATCCTCGATGACCTCCACGCGAGGAGGGCCTCGCGCCGCCGGTTCCGCGCGATGTGCCAACTCCTGCCGGAACTCAAAGCGGTTCGTAGGACCCTGAGCGCTTGGAAGCGGGTACGCCAGTATCAACGGGAACGGACCGATGGCTGAACCCACCGAGAAGCCGGTCCGGCTCGACGAGCGCTTGGCCATCGTCGCCGAAGGTCGGCTCACGATCGCTGAGACCAGCACGTTCCTCAGGGTCTCCCGCGCGACCGTCTACAACGTTGTGGACCGCGGCGAGCTTCCCTTCGTTAAGGTGGGGCGGGCCCGCAGAATCCCAAAACGCTCGGTTCTGCAGTGCGCGGCTCAAGCACTGGAGGGCGGTGTCCCCCAACGCTGAAGACCCCCGTGGCTGTCATTTTTCTGTCAAATTCGAGCACTCCGACGTGTTTGTATCGCAGGGTGTCTGAAAACTGTTTTAGATTCGCGTGGTTTTTGGTGGGCCCCCCGGGACTCGAACCCGGGAGCGAAAAGCATAAGTCCGTAGAAATCCAGGCAGTTAGCAGCTCGGAGGATGTAGCTCCGATGTAGCTCCAACCGGCGCGCCGAGACGGGGCCTCAAAAATCCATCTGACTCGCAAAATTCTGTGTAAGTCGGAACATACGCCCTTCCCTGTCCCCCGCTGGCGCCCGCTCAAGGGACTCCGACCCAGCGGACGGCCCGGCGTCTGGCTTCGAGCAACGCACGCTGGGCGTGGGCGAGAGGTGAGAAGTCGTCAGCGGCGGGGATCCAGTCGGGTCCGCGATTGGCGATGCGTTCCGTTTCGCCCCGCCCTGCGATGGCGCCAGTATCGGCGAGCACAGCGACGCGCCGTCCGTGCTGCTTGTGACGATGGAGGCTCCCCAGGGCGACGCCGAAGCACCGTCCGACATCTCGGAAGCTGCGCCCATCGCTCAGTGCTGCCTCGACGAGCTCGCGATCAGATCGCGCGCAGACTGAGCACTTGCGGGGCATCTAAACCTCCGGGTGCGGTGCTGTCCTACCCCGGGGGGCTAGCGCCGCTTCCCCTTCTTGACACCGAAAGCGGCCGCGAGAATGGATGCCCGAACCGCCTGTACCGGCGAGTCCACGGTGCCCTCGCCTAAAACCGCCGTTACCTCGCCATCCACCTCCCAGGCGAAGCATCGCGACGCCGTGGGATGGCCTACCAGCTCGAAAACGAGCACTTCCCTCTCCCAGACCGGATCGCCCTCGAAATGCTCCTCCACACGCACCCGCTCGATCAGGCGCGACCCCGCGCCGTAGGTGGTTTGGATGGCTTCCTGGAAGGTCGAGGTGGGTACGTCGTTCACGTTTCGCCCCCCATTGGGCTCCGACTGCACCGGCGTTCCCGTTCCGGTAAACGATAGTGGAACGGCGCCCGAGATGGAGCGGTACCGGCGGCTCGACGCAAACTCCGTCGAGAACGGTGCCTCCTGCCCCGTGGGTTCCGCCAGTTACCCAGACTAGGGTAAGAAGGGGGCCACTGATGCGAGAGACAGCAATCGAGGCAACACGGTCGCCAAACCCCCAGACACCCGGGGGGTCAAGGCGGTGGCATGGAAATCGGGGAGGCACCTAATGAAACTCTACGACAACCAGCGAGCGCCGAACCCGCGCCGAGTCCGCATCTTCCTCGCCGAGAAGGAGATGACGGTGCCGAGCGTCCAGGTGGATCTCCTGGCTCGCGAGCAGAAGAGCGAGGACTTCCGTAGGAAGAACTCGCTGGGCTCGATCCCTGTCCTCGAACTCGACGACGGGGAGTGCATCGCAGAGTCCGTGGCGATCTGCCGCTGGAGGAGCTCCAGCCCGAGCCTGCGCTCTTTGGGCGTGACGCCCGAGAGCGCGCCCGGGTTGAGATGTGGAACCGCCGGCTCGAGCTGGGCCTCCTCGTGCCCGTGGGACAAGTGTGGATTCATGGCTCGCCCCACACGGCGAAGCTCGTGAAGCAGGTGCCCGCGGCCGCCGAGTTCAATCGTGGCGTCATCACGCGCTTCCTGCGCTGGCTCGACGGCGAGCTCGCCGCAAGCAAGTTCGTGGCTGGGGAACGCTACAGCGTGGCGGACATCACCGGGCTCTGCACTCTCGACTTCGCCACGGCGCTCGTCGGCATCTCCATCGACCCGACCCTCTCGCACCTCTCGCGCTGGCACGCAGCCGTCGCCGGTCGACCGAGCGCCCGCGCGTAGAGCACCGCAGAGAGCTGGAGGTCGCCGAGTTCGCGGATGCCGAGAAGCCGCGTCGCCTGCTTTCGGGGGTTCAAATCGCGGGGGCGTTACGCACTCAGCGACCGCACCTCCCGGTGCAAGAGGCGACGGTCGCGCTCGCGGCGTAGCCGCGCTATCCGAGCGAGGCACTTTC
>DAIOWK010000366.1:0-3579 GCA_036758525.1 Myxococcota bacterium | reverse complement strand
TCGCAGCCGCGCTGGCGCGCCGGGGCCGCGCGGTCTTGGCGATCGACGTGGACCTCGAGGGTGCGAATCTCCACACCTGCCTGGGAGTGCCCTCACCGCGCACGAGCCTCGCGGACTTTGTGGCCCATCGCGAGGAGGATCTCGCGAAGCTGGTCGTGGACACGCCGCTGCGCAACCTAAGGCTCATCGCAGCCACTCAGGGTCATCTCGGCGCGGCCCAGCCGAGCCACTTTCGGCGCGAGCGCCTGCTCCACGCGATCCACCGCTTCCCCGCGGACTTCGTGCTCCTCGACCTCGGGGCGGGTACGCACCCCGCGGTGATCGACTACTTCCTCGCGGCCGATGAGGGCTTGATCGTGCTCTCCCCGGAGCCGACCTCGGTCGAGAACGCCTATAGCTTCCTGCGCGCCGCGTTCTATCGCCGCATGCGCGAAGCCCTGGAGAGCCGGCCGGTGCGCCGTCTCATCGCGCAGGCGATGGACCAGCGGAACGAACGCGGAATCCGCACTCCGCTCGACCTGTTGCGCGAGATCCAATCACTCGACCCGGCCGAGGGCGCGCGCTTTGTGGCAGCCTTGCAGGAGTTCCGCCCGAAGCTCGTGGTGAACGAAGTGAGGACGAGCGAGGACATCAAGCTCGGCTTCGCGGTGCGCAGCGTGTGCAAGAAGTACTTTGGCATCGAGGCGGAGTATCTCGGCTACGTCAACCATGATGAGGCGGCGCGGCGCTCGATGCTCGCCCGCCGACCGCTCGTGGACTCGCACCCTGCGGCGGACGCGGCGGTTTACCTAGCGCGCATCGCGGTCAAGCTTGCGGATCCGCGCCGCGCGTCGGCGCAGCCCGAGCAGCGCGAAAGTGGTGCATGAAACCCCTCGGCGAGCAGAACCACTACGAGCTTCTCGAGGTCTCAAGCGAGGCAGACGCGGCCGAAATCGAGCGCGCCTACCGCATGGCGCAGGCCACCTACGCCAGCGACTCGCTCGCAATCTACTCGGTCCTCGGGGACGAGGATGCGGTTACTCTGCGGGAGCGCATCGAGCAGGCCTACGAGGTGCTGTCCGATCCCGAGCGGCGGCGCGCCTACGATGGGAGCCTCGGCCGGGAGGCCCCAGCGCCTCCCTCTCCCGGTCTTGCCTTCGAGCTCGCGCGAGAACGGCCGGCGCGGAGCGAGCCGAAACCGCTCGCCTCGCTCGCCCTCGCAGGGTTTGACGAGCTTGAGGCAGAAGCGGGATCGTCGGTGTATGACGGCGCCCGGCTGCGTCGGGCTCGCATGCGCCGCGGACTTGAGCTCGAGCAGATCGCGCAAGTCACCAAGATCAATTCCACCTATCTGCGTTTCCTCGAAGAGGAGCGTTTCGACGACCTGCCGGCCGCAGTGTATGTACGCGGATTCGTTGGAGCCTATGCACGCTGCTGCGGGCTCGATCTGCGCGCCGTGGTGCCAAGCTACATGGAGCGCTTCGAGACGGGACGCATCGCCCGAAAGCGCAGCCGCCAGGGCCATCCCTTCTGAAGGGTGAGCCGCGGGCTCCGACCGTGTGGAGCTTCCGAGTCGAACAAGCGGGGGCGGGAAGTCGCCTGGACCTCGTGCTGGCGGCGGCAGCCGGGATCACCCGGGCGCAGGCGCGACGCTGGATCGATGAGGGACGGGTGCTCGTGAACGCGCACCCGGGCCGACCGGGCCAGCGCGTTCGCCCGGACGACGCGCTCGAGGCGACCTTACCCGAGCCCGAGCCGGCAAGCGCCACGGCCGAAGCCATTCCGCTGCAGGTGCTCTATGAAGACGCAGACATCATCGTGATTGACAAGCCCGCCGGCATGGTCGTGCATCCCGCCCCCGGTCACTCTCGCGGTACGCTCGTGAACGCCTTGCTCCATCACTGTGGCGATCTCGCGGGCGTGGGCGGCGTACTCCGACCTGGGATCGTGCATCGCCTCGACAAAGGCACGTCTGGAGTGATGGTCGTGGCCAAGCACGATCTCGCGCACCGCGCGCTGGCCAGCCAGTTTAAGCGACACACCATCGAACGTGTGTACCGGGCCATCGTGCGCGCAACCCCGGGGGCCGAGCAAGGGCGGGTGGATCGCGCCGTCGGGAGGCATCCCCACGATCGCAAACGCATGTCCGTGGCCGCGGCGCGTGGGCGCCAGGCGCACACGGCGTGGCGGGTCCGCGCGCGCTTTGCGCGCAGCGGATGCGCCGAGCTCGAGGTGCGGCCCGAGACGGGACGCACCCACCAGATCCGGGTGCACCTTGCGTCGGCGGGAATGCCGATCGTGGGCGACCCGGTGTATGGCGGCCGCTCGACGGGCATCGCCGGCGTAACCCTGACGCGCCCCGCGCTCCATGCGGCGCTGCTCGGCTTCCTCCATCCCCGCAGCGGCGTGCCCGTACGCTTCGAGGCACCCCTTCCGCCCGACCTGGCTGCCTGCCTCGTCGCGCTGGCCGAAAGAGAGCGATGAGCTTCGTTTCGCTCACCCACCCGCTGCTCCAGGCATGGGGAATCGCGCACGGCTTTGGGGTGCGGGGCGCACCCGAGCCCGAAAGGATCGTTCGGCCGCGGCAGGTGCACGGGATCGACGTGGCGCACGCGGAGCCGAAGGGTGACGCGCCGGGCGAGGCGGACGCCATCGTGAGCTGCGTGCCCGGGCTGTGTGTGGCGATAGTGACCGCGGATTGCGTGCCAATCCTGCTCGCGGACGAGAGCGGCCACGTCGTCGCCGCGGTTCACGCCGGATGGCGGGGCCTGGCGCGGGGCGTGATCCCGAGGGCGGTGGCTGCGCTACGCCGGGAGCTCGCTGCGCGAGCGCCTGTGCGCGCCGTGGTGGGTCCTTGCATCGGACCGTGCTGCTATGAGATCGACCAGCCCGTCGTGGCCGCCATGGAGCCGCGCTTCGGCAACGAGCTCGGCGGGGCGCTTCGCACGCGAGGCGGAGGCCACGCGCTGCTTGACCTTGCGGCACTCGCACGCGCGGACCTCGTGCGGGAGGGTCTCTCGGCCGAGGCGATTGGGGGATTCCCCGCGGCTTGCACGCGCTGCGACCCGGAGCGATTCCATTCCTACCGGCGTGATGGGGCCCGCGCCGGGCGGCTCCTGCACTGGATCGCGGCCCGCCCGCCTCAGGCTTGACACCCATGGAGGAGCGATTTAGCCTGCGCCTTGTCTTCCCAACGGCCTCCCAGGGAAACGAGCTGTCGAAAGCAGGTAAGGTGCGGGGCTTGACCACCGGTCAGGCTGCCGCGGGCCGATCCGCAGGGAACCAAACTTCAAGAGTCCGGCGCAGTCATGCTGGAGAAGTGGGACCAAACCGGAAAACCGGGCGTGTAAAATCCGGTCAACTTTTCCGGGCGACGTTCCGAACGAAAGGCGAGAGCCAAAGCGCATATTCCCTTCCCCCAATCCCCGCCCCGCGAGCCAGTGCGAAGGCGAGGAATGAGCGCCGGGCTCCGGCGTACCCGATGGCCCAGTGGGGCCAGAGAAACGGTGTACGCAGGCCACGCCCGCCGCTCAAATCACCCGGTCCCCCGAGAGATCGAACACCCACCTAACCAATGAGAGACGAACACGTGAATCAGCG
>DAIOWK010000365.1:0-3581 GCA_036758525.1 Myxococcota bacterium | reverse complement strand
GAGAGCGCACGAGGCTCATGCGCAGGTCGCTCTCCAGGCAGTCGAATCCAAACTTGCCATCGTTCAGCAGCGAAACGCCATAGGGAATCACCCGTTGCTCGAGCGTGGTCGCGAAGCCGCCGAGATCGATCCATGCTTGTCCCGGCTCTTCGAGTCCTCCCGCCTCCCGCACGATGGTGCTGTAGGGCGCGTCGAAGGTAAGCGTTCCCCGCTCGACGGCGATCGGCACGGAGAGCTTCACCATCTCGTGCTTCTCGTGCCAGTCCAAGTGAAGGACAACGTCGATGCGGGGATTGTCTCTGTGGAGGGCGAACTCCTGCCGGGCGGTGGAACCTCTCCATTTCGTATCGATTCGCAGCGTGGCGTGCGCCGGGCCTCCTTCCGCGGGATGCACGGTCGCCGAACGAAAGCGACCGATCTCGTTGCGCCAGGAGGGGACGTCGTGCCCCCAGGTATCCCCCGGATCTTCCAGCACGAGGAGCGAACACGCTGGTCCGCGCAGCACCTCGACACCGTGCACCTTGTCGAAGAGGCGTACGAGATGTCCCTCCTGCGGATCGAAGGAAAGGGCGTAGAACCGATTCTCAAGGGATGCGGGGCCGATGTGAAGGGACGGCGCACCCGTGGCGGCAAATCCCGACTGCGCCGTCGCCTCTCCCGCCACGAAGCGATAGACGCGATAGCCGTGCGCAGGCAACGTCGCCTCGAAGGCGATATGGGATCCGGCGGGGAAGACGTCGGGTTGCGCGGGCTGGAAGGGCACGTCGGTTCCGTGTTCGTCGATCAGCCGATTTCCCGGCTGCCCGAGCCATCCCCACTGAATCGTGACGGCATCCGTGCGCTCCCACGAGGAGGGATTGAACAGCAGGATCGGACGGCCCTTGGCTGCTGCAGGAGGGTCAGTCTCGGAGTCGATCCGCGTGTCGATTAACGCTGCGAGCGCTTGTAGCGCAGCGTTCTCAAGACGCGCCGCGATGGAGAGGGCTTCGCCGAACCGCTCGCGAGCGTCGGCATAAGCGCAGGGCAGGCTCGTGCCCGCGAGCGTGTCGTGAAATTGATTGAACAGCACTTGCTGCCAGGCACGGGCGAACTCGGCTGTTTCGGGTTCCCTCCCGATCGCAAGCGATGCGAGGGCACACCAGCGCTCCGCCGCGGTGAGACAGTTTTCCGCCAGCCGGTTTAACCGTTTGATCTCCGAATGGGTCGTGTAACAACCGGGAGCGTGGTGTTGCAGATCGCCGACCACCGTCGGAAAGCTCTCCGCCCTCGGGGCGATCGCAGCCGAGAAGGCCGCGATCGTGCTGAAGATGGCATTCGGCTGTGCGGGATCGCGCTGCAGGGCGCGGATGCTAGCGATGCTCTTTTTCGAGGGTCCGCCCCCGTGATTGCCGACGCCGTAGCACACGAGGGCGTGCTCCATGCGGAGCTCCCGCGCCTTCTCGGCCGCCTCCCGAACGAGGTCGCCGAGATCCTCTTGCCACGCCGCGTAGTGTCCCGCCGGAGGACGGATCGCAAGCACCCGGCTTCCGTCCTGTCCCTGCCACCAGAAGAAGGGCCCCGGGAGTTCCTTCTCGTGCGGCCCCGGGCGGAAGAAGCAGTAGGTCTCGTAGCCGCTTTTCGCGAGAATCTGGGGGAGGCCCGCGTTGTGACCGAAGCTATCGGGGTTCCAGCCCGTCTTGACGTCGACCCCGAACTTCTCGCGAAACCAGCGCTTGCCGTAGAGTGCGTGCCGCACATAGGACTCGCCGCCTGGGAGATTGCAATCGGGCTGCTCCCACCAGCCGTTCACGATATGCCAGCGACCGGCGGCAACGAACTTACGAATCTCCTCGAAGAGCGCAGGGTCCGCCTCCTCGATCCAGGCGAAGCTCGCCGCTTCTCCACGGCAAAAGACAAAGTCTTGACTCTCGCCCAGGCGATCGACCGCGGCTTTGCATGTGGCGAGCGTCTCGGCGTAGCCCTCCTGCCAAGACCAACGCCAGACCGGATCAAGATGGGCGTTGGCGACGCAGTGGACAGTGACGCGGGGCGAAGCGGACACTCCTCCATCTTCGCACGGCACGGCGCTGCCCGACGCGGAGAACGCCTTCTCTCCCGATTTTTCCAGTTGCCCTTCGGGCGGAGACGAGGGCGTCCCCGAGAAACGCGCGCTCCTAGGAGCGCGAAGGAGGACGCGGACTCCACCGGGTTTTCGATCCGGCCGATGCAGCGGACTCAGCGTCGATTCGCCGCCTCGAGATGGAGCTCGATCAGGTTGGTCGGGATCCTCGTCGCGCCGAAGCGGCGGGCGGCGCCCAGCCGCAGCAGGTGGAACGCGGCGACCGAGAGCGAGATGCCCGAAAGCACGACCGCCAGCACGGCGAGCGGGCCCGGCTCCACCTTGAGGTCCCGGACGTGGCTCACCACGATCGCCACGGCGCCGATGCAGAGTGCGATCGACGCCCCCGCGGCGAGCTGCACGTCGCGTAAGAGCGTACCCGGGCCGTTCGCCAAGGCGCGCCTAAGCTCCCCCGGCGAAAAATTGTCCAGGAACCAGGCCGTGTCTTCGGGAACGTTACGCGAGGCCTGGGGGGCGAGGAGTTCGCCCGTCAGGGGATCGTGCGCGGACTCGCCGCGCCGGTGCGCGGCCACGCCGCTCAGGATTGCCCGGTGCACGTTCTCATCGATCGGAAGGCGCCAAGCAATGAAGAAGGAAAGAACGGAGAAGAAGGCGGGTGTCAGAGCGAAGAGCACCTTGATGGCGAGCACGACCTCGGATGTCTGCGGGACATTGGGCTTGTACCCGATCGATCCGAGGAAGGCGATCGGGATGGCGGCACTCGGGATCACGACGAATTTCGGGAGGATGGACCAAAACGCAGCGTACTGTGCCTCCCGTCGCTTTCCGGTGTGGAGCTCGTCATAGTCGATCACGTCGGCCTGGATCGCGGGTCCGAGGAAGAGGCCCGCGCCGAAGGCCGAGCCCGCCCAGCACAGAAGGATCAAGAGTGCCGTGGTGTCGCCCTGGCCGATGAAGAACATGGCGGCGCCGCCGGTCGTGCCCATGGCGAAGCTCACGAGCCAGGTCGGACGCTTCCCGAAGCGCCGCGCAGCCCACACCCAGGCGGGAAGGAACAAGAAGCCGGCGCCGAAATACGCGCCGAGAAAGATGGCGAGCCAAAGCGGCGGGTTCGCGGGTCGCACCACGTACTGGTTGAAGTACGGCATGAGGGTCCCGGGAATGGCCCCCGGAATGCTCGCCACCACATAGGTGGCGAGTAAGATGCGGAAGGGGCGATTGCGCAGCGCCCGCCGGATCCCAGGGACAAAGGGGCTCGGCTCCCGCTGGTAGAAGTCGGGGCGCTCGCGCACCACCACCGCCAGGAGGGAGTAGAGGACGATCAGGATGGTCCCGAAGAAAAGGGAGAAGATGAAAAAGACCGCGCGCTCGTTGCCTAGCCGTTGCATCAGAATGCCGGGCAGGAGGGCCGCCACGATGGTGCCGAGGATCACGAAGCCCTCGCGCACACCGAAAAGAGTCGAGCGCTCGTTGTAGTCGAGCGTGAGCTCGGACCCGAGTGCGTAGTGGGGGATCACGTAGG
>DAIOWK010000364.1:0-3592 GCA_036758525.1 Myxococcota bacterium | reverse complement strand
CGTTGAGATAGGTCTCCTGCTGACCGGCGAAGGATGCGGTCGGCAGGTCTTCTGCAGTGGCGCTCGATCGCACAGCGACATCGGTCGCCTCCTCGCCGCTGTCCGCGGAGAGCAACCGGTACGCCCGCTCGACCTCCGCCACCACGGCCGCCGGCAAAGGCGTCGAGCGAATCCGCTCGCGTACGGCTCGGCCCGTGCGGGCGAGCGCGTCGATGTCTCGCGGGTCGAGCGCCGCAAGAGCGCCGTAGATCTCATGCTCGATCCCCGCCTCCTGCAGGTGCAGGCGGTACGCGTCGGCAGTCACGGCGAATCCGTCGGGCACGCGCACTCCCGCCGCAGCGAGATTCCCGATCAGTTCACCGAGCGACGCGTTCTTCCCTCCGACGCGGGGAAGGTCGGAAAGCGCGACTTCGGAGAAGGGCAAGACAAACGGCGGTCGAGGCTGCGGCAAGAGGATTCTCCTCCAACCTCTCATGATTACGCATAGCGCATGCGAGGCCTGTCGGCTGGTTGACAGATCCCCTTGCTGGGACGGGCATGGTGGCGGGATGCGCCTTTGCATCGACGGGAACGAGGCCGCCGCGCGCGTCGCCCACCGGCTCTCGGAGGTCGCCGCGATCTATCCCATCACACCCGCATCACCCATGGGCGAACTGGCCGACGCTTGGAGCGCAGAGGGCCGACCGAACCTCTGGGGCACGGTGCCCGAGGTGATTGAGATGCAGAGCGAGGCAGGCGCCGCAGCCGTGCTGCACGGTGCGCTCCAGCGCGGTGCTCTCGCGACGACCTTCACCGCTTCCCAGGGTCTGCTCCTCATGATCCCGAGCATGTTCAAGATCGCGGGTGAGCTCCTTCCTTGCGTGATGCACGTCGCCGCGCGTGCCATCGCGACCCACGCCTTGTCCATCTTTGGAGATCACAGCGATGTGATGGCGGCGCGCACCACGGGATTCGCCATGCTTGCGAGCAGCTCTGTTCAAGAGGCCCACGACTTGGCGCTCGTCGCTCACGCCGCGACGCTCCGCACCCGCGTACCCTTCTTGCATTTTTTCGACGGCTTCCGGACGTCCCACGAAATTCACTCGATCGAGATCCTCTCCGACGACGATCTGCGGGCGATCATGAGTGAGGACATGATCCTGGCCCACCGCGCGCGACGTCTCTCCCCGGACCGGCCCGTGCTTCGTGGCACAGCGCAGAATCCCGACGTTTTCTTCCAGTCCCGGGAAGCATCCAATCCCTTCTATGCGGAGGTTCCGCAGATCGTCGCGGAATGCTTTCGGCGCCTTGCCGAGCGGACCGGGCGCACCTACCAGCTCGTCGACTACGTCGGGCCGCCAAACGCCGAGCGGGTGCTCGTGCTCATGGGATCCGGCGTGGGTGCGGCGTGCGAGGTGGTAGAGAGGCTCTCCGCGGCAGGGGAGCGCGTGGGGATCGTGATCCCTCGCTTGTTCCGCCCGTTCCCGGTGGCGGCTTTCGTCGACGCACTCCCTCGGACGACACGGGCCATCGCGGTCTTGGACCGCACGAAGGAGCCGGGCTCGGCCGGGGAACCGCTCTACCAAGACGTGCTGACGGCGTGCATGGAGCAATCCGCGGCAGGCGCTCGCGTGGGCATTCCGCGCATCATCGGCGGGCGCTACGGACTCGGATCCAAAGAGTTTACGCCGGGCATGGTAAAGGCCGTCTTCGACGAGCTCGACCGAGAGAAGCCGCGGAACCACTTTACGATCGGAATACACGATGACGTGTCGAATACCAGCCTTCCCTGGGACCGCGAATTTCGTACCGAGGGACCCGGAGTACGGGCTGTGTCGTTCGGCTTGGGAAGCGACGGGAGCGTCGGCGCAGCGAAAAGCTCGGTCAAGATTATCGGCGAGCAAACCGGGCTCTTCGCCCAGGGCTACTTCGTCTACGACTCCAAGAAGTCTGGCGCCGTCACGGTCTCACACCTGCGCTTTGGTCCCGCGCCGATTCGCTCCACCTACCAGATCGAGCTCGCAGAGCTCGTGGCGTGCCACCACGAATCATTTCTCTCGCGCATCGACGTGCTTGGGCGGGCCGCCCCTCGAGCGCGCTTCCTGTTGAATAGCCGAGAGCTCCCGGCAGACGTCTGGGATCGTCTGCCCGGCCGCGTCCAGCGCACGATCCGTGAAAAGGAACTCGAGCTCTGGGTCGTCGATGCGAACCGGGTGGCACGGGAGGTAGGACTTGCGGGCCGTATCAATACGGTCATGCAGCCTTGCTTCTTCGCACTCTGTGGGGTCCTGCCACGCGAGCAGGCGCTTTCGGCGATCCGCCAGTCCATTGAGAAAGCGTACGCAAAACGCGGCGGGACGATCGTGGAACGAAATTTGGCCGCCGTCGACCGCGCGCTCGGAGCGCTGCAGCGCGTGGAGGTACCGACGGACGGAGCGCTGCGGACGGACGAGCCTGCCTGGATCCCCGAGACCGCACCTGAGTTTGTACGCCGCGTGACAGCCCGCCTGCTCGCCGGCGAGGGCGACCTCCTGCCGGTGAGCGCGCTTCCCGTGGACGGCACTTTTCCGACGGGCACCGCGCGCTTCGAGAAGCGGATGCTCGCCGAGCAGATTCCCGTTTGGGATCCGACGCTCTGTATCGACTGCGGCAAGTGCGCTATCGCGTGTCCCCACGCCGCGGTGCGCATGAAGGTCTATCCCGAGTCCGCGGGCGCACGGGCACCGGCCGGGTTTCTGACCAAGCCCTTTCGCTCCCGTGAGCTTCAAGGCCATGCCGTCACCATCCAAGTCGCGCCGGACGACTGCACGGGCTGCGGGGTGTGCGTGGAGGTCTGCCCCGCGAGAAGCAAAGAAGAGGTAAAGCACAAGGCCCTCGACATGGCACCCGCGCAAGCGCGTCGCCAGCACGAACGGGCCAATTTTGAATTCTTCCTGCAGATTCCAGAACTCGATCGCACGCTCCTCGAGGACTCCACGGTGAAGGCCGCGCAGACCCGCGAGCCCCTGTTCGAGTTCTCTGGCGCGTGCGCGGGTTGCGGGGAGACCCCTTATCTGAAGCTCCTCTCGCAGCTTTTTGGGGACCGCCTCTTGGTCGCGAACGCCACGGGCTGCTCATCCATTTTCGGGGGAAACCTACCCACCACGCCGTGGGGCACCGACGCGGAAGGTCGCGGCCCGGCGTGGGCGAACTCGCTCTTCGAAGACAACGCTGAGTTCGGCCTTGGATTCCGCGTCGCGCTCGAGAGGCAGCAAGAGGAGGCCCGGCGCCTTTTGCTGGCGCTCGCGGAACGCTTGGGAGATACGCTCGTCCGGCAGATCCTCGCGGAGCGCGGACAAGGAGAAGCCGCCATCGCGGCACAACGCGCACGCATACGCCGGCTCCGCAGCGCGCTCGCCCAGATTCCGGGCCCCGAGGCACGACGCCTCGAGAGTCTCGCCGAGGATCTCGTGCGCAAGAGCGTGTGGATCGTGGGCGGCGACGGCTGGGCCTACGACATCGGCTCCGCGGGCCTCGACCATGTGCTCGCGTCTGGGCGCAACGTGAACGTTCTTGTGCTCGACACCCAGGTCTACTCGAATACCGGCGGCCAAGCGTCGAAGGCCACGCCCCG
>DAIOWK010000363.1:0-3639 GCA_036758525.1 Myxococcota bacterium | reverse complement strand
GTGCTGCGCCAGCGGCACGGCGTGTGCCAAGACTTCGCGCAGTTGATGATCGGCTCGGCCGAGGCCGAGACGACGCCCTTCGATCCGGTGGTCCTGCGACCCATGGTCGAGCAGACGATCAGGGACATCCATGAGGCGTTGACCGGGGACGCGGCCGAAAGACGTACCGCGCTGAGGGCGCTCCTCGGGCCCGACCGGCTGCGGGTCTACCCCGACCGGGAGAAGGGCTTCAGGCTGGAGAAGGCGCTTAGGGTCCGGCTAGAGCCCCCCGCCCGCTCGGAGGCAGGTCGGGGGGCTAAGCAGGTAGCGGGGGCCCGTTATGGAACGTTGCCCCCCATCGACGCCGTCTGTCCGATCGCCGCCTAAGCCCGCACGGAATCGCGGAGATTCACCTCGGGCGCAGTCGACGCGCTCGGACGGCCGCGAGACCGCCCAATCCAGCTCCTAGGAGGAGCAGGGTGCCCGGTTCGGGAATCGCCTGGATTAGCGCGAGGATTTGGGGAGCGCTGGCGGGCTGCGTAAGGGAGTTTAAATCGAGGTAGTCGCCGCTCTACAAGGTGATGTCTGATTCGGAGCCGACGGAGCCGCTGCCGTCGTTGTGAATTGTGAGTGTCCCGAGTTCGAGGGGTGCAAAGTTCCCGTTGATGCGATCCCCACCGCTCCCCTCGAACGTTGTCGTGTTCAGGTTATACGTCAGCAGCGCAGCGGGGTTGGCAGTGAATGCGGTCATCGTAAGCGCACCATCAGCGATTATGTTCCAGTCAAACCCGAACGTACCGCCAGAGATGGCCGACGGGTCTACCCACAGCGCGTACACAGTCGACCCAATCGGCGGCACGACGGGCCCCGAGTTCGTCGAACTAGGCGGAAAGGTCAAGTAGAACGGGAGGGTGACAGCGGAAGCCGACCCGACGCCGAGCCCGAAAGGAAAGGGTCAACGCACGCAGGCCTAGTGCCCGCATTTTCGTCCTCCCGTGTCCTTTATCCCACGAACGCGAGGGCGGGGTCAAATGACCGGGGCCGTATTTCAACGTTGCCCCCATTTGAGGTCGTCTGTCCGATCGCCGCGTAACCCCGCGCGGAATCGCGGAGGCTTAGTCCGTGCGCGGTCGGTGCGCTCGAACGGCCGCGGCGAGACCACACAGCCCGGCTCCGAGAAGGAGAAGGGTGCCGGCTCGGGTACGGGCGCTGCAACGGCGAGGGTCTGGTCAGCCGAGAAGTACAGTACGCTGATGGCGTTGGCGTCGAAGTATTCGCGGATAGGCGCTAGAGGCTTCGCTCCTTGAGATCAATCGCACGATGTGCGACCCGCCACAGGACGAGGCGGACGTCCGGCGCATCGCGCGTGACATCGGCACCAAGCCCGCGGGAGAACAAACGACGTACCCGGGCGCGAACGGGACAGAGCCCCCGGACGCCGAGACCCTCCGCGCAGAGCGCTTGGACAAGATGCTCCGCGGCGTCACGGGCGGCATCGCTTTCGCGGAGGACGGCTCCGTCATCCCAGCTCCGATCCAGCGCTACGTGATCGAGTCCGTGATCCCGGCGAAGAAGAACGGAGGCCGACCCGTAGGCTCGCCCTTCATAAAAAGGGCCCTCCCTCGCGCTGGGATCGCACCGGACGCATGCACGCCTGCGCCGGTTTGCCGGGCTCATCGTGGAAGCGGGGCGTTGTGACGACCATCTCACGATCGTTCGTCCTGGCTCAACGTCGCGCGTCGAGCATGATCCCGTGGTCCAGCGGTGCTCGGGCTGCGAGGTTTTGTAGTGCTAACGCCTGAAGGTGTAACGACGTTGCGGTGTTGCGTGGTGGCGGAAAAGGTCAGCGGATCGGAGCTGGTAAGTGCGCGCGATCGCACGGAACGGCGAATCGTGGAGCAGGTGGCGTTAATGGGGACCTTTTGGCCGCTCGAGGAGATCGAGATGCCTGACGTGACCGAGCTGACCGCCGAAAGTGTCGACGCCGTGCCGCTCCCGGGCCCGAGCCGAACGCTGTTTCTGCGCCGCTCGGACGGAACGACCTGGGCGGCCTTCTGCGCGCGAGCGCGTCGCCTGCGCGACCGCTGCGAGGTCGCCGGCGCCCGCTGGACCGTGGAGGGCGACTACGTGGCGATCATCGCGGACTCGCTGCCGTTCGGCGAAGGGGTGCAACGAACGCGGGCGGACATGCGGTCATGAGCAGGGAGCGGCGACTCCGAAGGCAACGCGTGCAACGCGTTGGAGGCGCTCGGTCGATCTCCTCCGAGCGAGGCCAACCCGGCGGCGAGGTCGCCGGGCCTCCTCCGATTCGAAGCGCGCGCAAGTGTCGCGCGCTGGATACACCATTGAGTGAAAGGACAGTCAGACCATGAGTCTCGTAAAAATGGTTCGCAGCGATGAACTTACGCTACTTGCTGCTGCTCTCTTCGGCGGCGGTCCGCTTTCGCCGAATGACTACAGGCGCGAAGCCCCGCCCTGGCGGGGCCCAGGTCCGGCCCCGGTGGGCACCTCGAATTATCAGGACACACAGCCGCCCTGGAAGGGCCCGGGTCCGGAGCCAGTCGGCACCAACTACGAAACCGAGAGCCCAGGCCTGACCCATCCGTCGATCCGGGAATCGAGCCCGCGCGGCGGCATGGAGGGCACCCACGTGAAAGGTTGGCGAATCTCTCGACACTTCAACGCGGACGATCCGCGGTACACCGCCTACCACGCGGTGCACGACGACGGCCGCGAGACGAGGGTCGTCTACGACCGCAAGGCCGACACCTACCACGAAATCCGCCCGGACAGGCCCTCGGAACCGCACAGGGTTCAAATCCACATCGTCAACGGATTGCAGCGTGGTGTCCCAGATCGGGTCGCGTTTTACGACGAGGCAAACAAAAGACTTAATGCGTTCAAGCGAGCGGTCCGATCGGAACTGGATATTCCGCTAGAGGATGATGTAGCGATCCAAGAGGAGACGACCGAATGAAGTCGAAGCCCAAGGGCGCGAACGGTCGCCCGTTGGTCCTAGCTGCTCTCGGTCTTTGCGTGGGATGCACCGGGGCCCGAGACATTACTCCCGTGGGACCGGACAGCTACATGGTACAGGAAAATACGGTATGAGGGCGAAGCGTCGCAGCGGCCGAAGTAGCGATGAAGGACGCAAATGCCTTCTGCGCGAGGCAGGGGAAGACCGCAGTCATGCGGAGCGAGCAACTCGAGCCTGTGCCGACGGGCGGTGCCGCACTCATTGTTTTCGTCTGTGCTTCTCCGGGTGAGCCCCAATATGCGCCACCCCAGCTTCAACCCACGGAGGGGAAGTGATGACGCGGGCCGCGATCTACGCGCGCATGAGCACCGACATGCACTCGGCCGATTCGCGGCACGGAGAAATACAATGAAGTCGAAGCCGAAGGGCCCGAAGTGTAGAGCAAAGACCAGACAACGAAGTGAGCGCGTGGAAGAGTTCTGCGGCAAGCCAGCACGATTCCAAGCCGAGGACAGTACACCGCTCTGCAAGAGGCACGCAGAGGCGCATGAGGGCAGCGGGGGCACTGACTTTCCGATCGATCGCGGTGAGAAGTAGCCCGATGCCTGGCTCGCTCCGGTCGGGGAAACGCGAGAGACAATCGGCTCTTGCGGACGGGCTGTGGAGGGGTGGCGTGAGGGACC
>DAIOWK010000362.1:0-3641 GCA_036758525.1 Myxococcota bacterium | reverse complement strand
GCGGCAGGTCCGGGGGACGCGCCAGGGTTCTCCGTGTTTGTCGGCGCGGGCTCTGCCTCGGAAGCCGCGGGCCTCGCCGCACGCGAGCGAAGGCGCGCGAGGTCCGCTTCGGCCAAGCTCGCGTAGCGCGCGGCCGCGTCGTCGTAGCTGCCGAGAGCCGCGGACTGGAGCGTACGGTTCCACCAGCGGCCGAGCTCCGACTCGTTCCAAGCCACGAAGGTCTCGAGCTCCGATTGCGCGAGCTCCCGGTAGGTGTAGAGCAAGCGTACCAACACGCGGTTTTGCAGGGCTGCACGTTCCTTGTGGGGATCGGCGTGCAGGGTCTCGAGGGAAGCCGCGTCCGCGATCTTTCCGACTGCGAGCCACGGTTGAACAAAAGCGGCATACGCCAGGACGGTCGACCCTGTGGCCTCGTCCAGGCGGCGAGCCAGCGCGATGCGCCACTCTGCCGGAGGGTTCGCGCGAAGATCGGCCGCAAAGCGCTGCATCCCCGGCGCGGATTCAGGCGATTGCGCAGCCTCCTCGAGGGCCATGACGTGAAGCGCGGTCCAGCCCCGCTCCCACTCCAGGACCGCCATCAGCTTCTCTGCCTCGCAGGTGTTTTCGAGGCGCTGACGCAGATCGGCTCGCATGGCGTCCTGGGCGTAGGCTTTGGCGAAGGTCGCGCGCAGCGACCCATAGTCGTCGACCGAGAGCCCGAGCGTGTCGCGCACACGCGGCACTGCAGACAGGTCGGAAACCGGCAGGAGCGACGCGGGCGCTCGGGTCTGCTTGAGGATGTCGTTCACCAGCCGCGGGCAGCGGCCATCCTGGTCCGCGCGGGCGGCAACGGAAAGAGAGAAGGCAACGAGGAATACCAGTTTGCCGGCGGATCGCATCGGGGGTCCTCCGCGTCCCCTATCGGTCGGCAGGCCGCCCGGCTGAACCGTTTTTTGAAGGTCTCGAAAGCGGCGGGCAGGCGGACCCGGCGCGCCTGGACCCGCTCCCCCCTCCAGGGCACAGCCCCAAAAGGGGGAGGTCGGGAATCCGCCTAGGTCGTACGACCGGGAAGGTGCGGAGCGCCTCCGCCGTCCTCCGGCCGCGGGCGCTTACGCCGTGGCGCGTCCGGCGTGTTTCGTAATGGCGTCCACGAGACGCGGCCAGGCTTGCCGCGGCAGGTCGTGCCCCATGCCTTCGATCACGAGTAGCTCCGCGCCCGGCACCGCTTCCGCGGTGTCGCGCCCAGCCGCAATCGGTACAAGGGGATCGGCGTCGCCATGGATGACCAGCGTCGGAGCGCGCACCGAGGCCAGGGCAGGCTTGCGGTTCCCCGAAGCCAAAATCGCGACCATCTGTCGGGCGACCCCGGCGGGGGATACGCCCCGATCGAACACCCGCGCGCCCCGCGCTCGTACCGCCTCTGCATCGAATGGGAAGCCAGGACTTCCGATCACCTTCGAGACCTCTACGTGGTGTTCGATGAAACCCGCGCGCTGCGTTGGGGCAGGAGTCATGAGGACTTGCATTGCCGCGGGCGTAGCCCGCGGCAGCTCTGGGTTGCCCGTGGTCGACATGATGGAGGTCAGCGTGCGGATTCGCTGCGGATGTCGAATCGCCAGAGTCTGGGCAATCATGCCGCCCATCGACGCACCCACGACGTGCGCGGCGTCGATCCCGAGGGCGCCGAGCAGCCCCTCCGTGTCGTCGGCCATGTCATGCAGTGTGTAGGGCGCGGAGGGGAGGCGGCCCTGGGCTACCGCTGTGAGTGCCGCGGCCATGTTTGGCATGCCCGCGTCCTCGAGCTTCGTGGAGAGCCCGATGTCGCGATTGTCGAACCGGATGACGCGGTAGCCCCGCCCCGCGAGAGCCTCGCAGAACTCTTCGTCCCACAGAATCATCTGTGCGCCGAGCCCCATGATCAGCAGAATTGCGGGCGCCCGCGCGACGCCAAAGGTTTCGTACTCAAGATCAACGCCGTTGGTCGCGATCCGGGGCATGCTGGCTCCTTATAGGGCTCTCTCTACGGTAGGGCGGCCGGGCATCTGGAGCGCCGATTTCCCTGCGCCCGGGAAGATGGCACCATTGCGCCTGGTCGCACAACCCTTCAAGGAGGACCTGCCATGTCCGCGGCCACCCCGCTCCATCGCAATGTCGAGAGCTTCGTCGCCCGGCGCCACAAGATGCTGATCGACGGCAAGTGGGTAGACGCCGCCTCCGGCAAAACCTTCCCGAGCTACGACCCGGCCACCGGAGAGGTCCTTGCCCAAGTCGCCGAGGGCGATCGCGAGGACGTCGACCGGGCGGTGCGCGCCGCGCGGCGCGCATTTGACAGCGGAGCTTGGTCCGAGAGCGTGACCGCATCGGCGCGGGGACGTCTGCTTTGGAAGCTTGCGGATCTCGTCGAGCAGCACTTGGAGGAGTTCGCGCAGCTCGAGAGTCTCGACAACGGCAAGCCCGTCACGGTTTCGCGCGCCGCCGACGTGCCCCTTGCCGTCGATCTCTTGCGCTACATGGCGGGTTGGGCCACGAAGATCGAGGGGTCCACCATCCCGATCTCCGTCCCCGGTGCCCGTTACCTCGCCTATACCTTGCGCGAGCCGGTCGGTGTCGTGGGCCAGATCATCCCCTGGAACTTCCCGCTCCTCATGGCCGCGTGGAAGCTCGGCCCCGCCCTCGCCGCGGGCTGCACCGTGGTGCTGAAGCCCGCAGAGCAAACTCCGCTCTCGGCGCTGCGCCTGGGTGAGCTGGTCTGTGAGGCTGGCTTCCCGGACGGAGTCGTGAACGTCGTGCCCGGCTACGGTGAAACCGCCGGCGCTGCGCTCGCCGCGCACCCCGCAGTCGACAAAGTGGCATTCACAGGATCCACGGAAGTCGGGAAGCTGATCGTGCAGGCAGCGGCGGGAAACTTGAAGAAGGTATCCCTCGAGCTCGGTGGGAAGTCCCCGAATGTCGTCCTGGGAGACGCGGACGTCGATGCGGCAATTGCGGGAGCGGCAAACGCCATCTTCTTCAATCACGGCCAGTGCTGCTGCGCAGGTTCACGCCTGTACGTGGAAAAGCCGATCTTTGATCGCGTCGTTTCGGGCGTGGCAGAGCAAGCGGCCAAGATCAAAGTCGGCCCGGGCATGAATCCCTCGACGGAGATGGGCCCCCTCGTTTCGGACGAGCAGCTCGCGCGCGTCTGCGGATACCTCGAAGCCGGGTCCAAGGAAGGCGCCCGCGCGGTCGCGGGCGGGAAACGCCTCGGCGATCGGGGCTATTTCGTGGCACCGACGGTTCTCGTCGACACCAAGCCGAAAATGCGCGTCGTCCAGGAAGAGATCTTCGGACCGGTGGTCGCGGCGATCCCGTTCTCGAGCCCGAGCGAGATTCTGCCCGCTGCGAATGACACGGTCTATGGACTTGCTGCCGCGGTGTGGACGCGTGACATCAGCCGTGCTCATACGATCGCATCGAAGCTCCGCGCGGGAACGGTGTGGATCAACTGCTACAACGTCTTCGACGCCGCGATGCCCTTTGGCGGCTACAAACAGTCGGGCTGGGGGCGCGAGATGGGCAAGGATGTGCTCGAGCTCTACACCGAGGTGAAGGCGGTCTGCGCAAAGCTCTAGCAGCGTGCTGAGAAACGCCGATCCGGAGGCCGTTTTAGGGCCGCCGAAGCG
>DAIOWK010000361.1:0-3646 GCA_036758525.1 Myxococcota bacterium | reverse complement strand
CGACTTTTTCATGTTCTCATCCTAGAAGTTCCAGATATATTTCATTTGCAAGACAACTCAGGCGCGTAGTCGTGGCACCCCGACTGCACCCCTACCACGGACCTGCCTCCGCGCCGGACGGTATCCACGCCCAACCGTACGAGGGCACCTCCGCCGCCGACGTGGAAGTTGTCCACCAGCCACTCCGCCCCAACGGGAAGCACAGCGGGAGAGCGATCCTAGACCCCTCCAAGGAGGCGATCTGTTCCCCGTCCGCTGCGGCTGCCCGTGTCGCTGGGAAGCTTACGCGATCTCATTCCCCTGTAGTCCGCGGGATGAATGCGCCGACTCGTCGCTGGTACTCCCGATACGCCTCGCCGTAACGTGAGAGCATCATCTGTTCCTCCCCATTGATGTTGAGCAAGTAGGCTGGGATGACATAGAGCACCGTCAAGAGCAGAACGACTCCGCTCGTGTAGGCTGCGGCAAGTCCAAACCAGATCAGGAACGCGCCAGTGTAGATTGGGTGCCGGACCACGCCGTAGGCACGAGTTGTAATGAGCGACTGACCTTCGAGGACGTAGTGGCCGGTGCCAACGCTCGGGAGTGAGAGCCAGCTCCAGATCGTCAGGGCGAGACCGCCGAGCGCGAGGCCGGCCCCAAGAAGGGCACAGAGCACGCGAGCAAAAGAATAGGGAGGAGCCCCTCCGTCGTTGTACAACAGCCACAGAGCAGCGATCGCAGGCAGCAGCACCTCCGGTGCAACGAGGAACAGGGCCGAGTCCCACTTGATGTCAATGGAGGCCTTCGGTCGGGCGAGTGTCCGTAGGAAGCCGAGCACCACCCAAACCGTGCGAGCAATGGAGACACCGGTCGCGATCATGATCGCTGCGTAGACGGTGCGGTCCATCACTCCTCCTCACCCGCCCCGGGCCGCGGGCTGCCCGCAGTATCATGCCTGATATCGTTGACCGTGGGAGTCACCCGTGAGCGCCGCCCGCATCGAACTCTATCCCCGAACGCCTTGGGCGCTCCGACTCTTCGACCGCGTCGCCCTGCCTCCCCTGTGGGTGGGCTTCGGCATCGGCGTCTCACTGTTCGGCGTCTTCCTCTTATACACAGCGATCGCTGCCGCTGTCGGACACCCTTTCAAGCTCGCTACGCCCGGCTGGATGGCGGAAGCGATCGAGGACCTGTTCCTCGGCTTCACGCTCGCCGTCGCGGCCGCCTCGGCGCGTGGAGCCCTTCGCGACCTAGACGCACTTCGGCCCGCGCTCGACGCCGCAGCAAGCGATCCCGCACGGCTCCGGCGCGAGGCCCTGACCTACCGACCGGCTCCTTTGTGGCTTGCGGGGCTTGCGATGGGGCTCTTCTCAGCCATCACAACGCCCCTCGATCCGACGCTGTGGACGGACGGACACTTCCCAGGATTCGCGAATCCAACCGCCGCTTGGCTCGCCGGACGCAACTTCCTCAACTGGCTCGCGGTGGGGTTCGCGATGGGGCTCGAGCTGATGCTCGGGCAGCGCTTCTCGCACCTCGGCGACCACCTTGCATCAATCGACCTGCTCGACCGTGCCAGGCTCGCTCCATTCGGGCGGCGCGCGCTGCGCAACGTGTCGTTCTGGATGCTGCTTGCCGCCTTCCTTGGTCTCCACTATGCGGGCATCGGACTCGCAGGCAAGCTCCTCCCCCTCGGCTTGGTCATGCTCACGGCCTTCGCGCTAGCGGCGTTTTTGCTCCCGCTTTGGGGAGCGCACCGCCGGCTGCAAGCCTGCAAGGCCGCAGAGCTCTCCCGCGTGCGCGCCGCGCTCTACGAGACGCGCGAGCGCGTCCTGGCGCAGAGCGCCGGGGACTCCGGCTCTGGCGGGCGACTCGCGGATCTCGTCGCGTACGAGTGGCGCATCGCGGGCGCGAGCGAGTGGCCGATCGACACCTCGACGTGGCTTCGCTTTGCGTTCTACTTGATGGTTGGTCTCGGCTCGTGGGTGGGAGCGGCGCTCGTCGAGTGGGTGGTTGACCTGGCGCTTCGATAGTGCCTTGGCTCAGAGAGGTCCTGGCCCTCCGCGCTCTCCGCGCGAGGCGCCTCGCGCATGGCGGCGTCGGACGGCGAGGCCCAGCACTCCTACCATCACCAGCAGGCCAGTAGCGGGCTCGGGCACGGGGGCCGCGAGGTGGTCTTGTGCGAACTGACTCGGCGAGCCCATGAAGAACGCGCCGTCGAGTTCGCGGGCGACTGCATCGAGATCCGTGAAAGTGTCCCCGGTCGGCAGACCCCCTAGCGCGGAGTTCAGCGCTGTGAGTGCCTGCCGCACGGTTCGGTTGTTCAGGTCGGGCGTGGCGGTGAGGTTGTATAGCGTCAGATCTCCGAACCGGGTCGCGCTGGTTCCGTGCACGAGCCCGGCGTCCGTGAAGTCGATGTTGAGCTTGAGCGCCGCGACATCGCCGCCGAACGAGCCCGAGGCGCTCGACAGCGGATCCAAGAGATCGCTATCGAGTGGGCCGACGGTCCCCGCAGCCGGCAGGTAGCCGAGCAAGGTCGTGGAACTCCCGAAGGTCATCAGGAACCCGGCTGGGGTTCCGACCTCGAAGATGGCAAATGGCGCATAGAGGGTGGCGTAGTTGGCGACGAGGACGCTCGCGATGTTCGTCCCGTCGGGGATGTCGCCCCAGTCGGCTTGCGTGTACGTGAGCATGTCCCCGGCGTTCCAGGTCGTGGCGCTCGCCGCGCCCGCGAAGCCCATCGTCAACGCAATCCCTAAGAACGCTGAGCGCGAAACGCTGGTGCGACGCAACGAATGCATGGCTTTCTCTCCCGAGCGGAAAGCAAATCTCAGGAGCAGCGCCCGTCGCGGCTCCTCCTTCCATCCCACGCGGCGCAGGCAGGTGACCAAAGAGTCCAAGTCCGCGGGTGTGCGGAAGCGACCTCAAAGTTTCCAGGGAGATGGGTGGGGAGCACTCGAAGAGATGCGGTGGCCCGCCATCTCCCCAACCCAGGCCCCTAGGCGCAGCAAGTTCTATGCCCGCGGGGTGCCTCACTCGCGTTCGGCAGATAACCTCGCGGCGCTGCACAGAAATGCGACGCCCATCCGGGCGACGCTTCCTCGGCCAGCAGCGGGGAAGCGGAACGCCCGTTCCGTCTGTAGAGGAAACGTTTTCCTACGACCCTTCAGTCAGACATGATACGGCGGCGCACCCTTGTCTCCGAGGCACAGTGCCGCGCTGGCGGGGCGTGGCGGCGGGGTGCGGGCCGCGTGGTGCTCTGCACGGGAGCCGGCTGGCTGGTCGAGAGCTCGGCGCTTGGCGCCACCCTGCTCTTCCCGCTCTTTCCCGCTGTTTCCCGGATCTCCCCGGGAGCCGTCCGCGGATGGCGACTGGGCGCTGAGCGCTCGACGCATATATCTGCCGCCGTGGCCTCGTTACGCAGAGCGCTTGCCCCGTGAGCGATTCCGCGTGGCTTCCGCGATGCGCTCAGCGGCGAGCTGGCCGGTGGACGTGTTGGCAATGCGCTTGGCGCTCAGCCAGGAGCCGACTCCACTGTGGCGCCACTCAAACGACCCCAAGTTCGCCGTGGTCGGCAACCGGGCTCCTCACGCGAAAGTCATCCTGTCGCTCCTAGCTACTTCTCGTCTGGAAACTCGGAAGTCGTGAAAGATAAAGGGAAATA
>DAIOWK010000360.1:0-3673 GCA_036758525.1 Myxococcota bacterium | reverse complement strand
CCCTTCTCGGGCCCGTGCCCCTCAGGCGACCGCCTAACGAACCCCCCCAGGCCGCTTGAGGGACGCTCACATCCCCGTGGTTGATCAGATACTCCCGGTCTTGATGCACGTCAATACAAAATCTGGGGTGTACTCAGGGAGAAGAGTACAACCACTCGTGTTCCAATGGAATTCGACGCTTTGAAGACGCAAGTGCGACCCGTCACGGGATCGACACAGGCCGCCTTTTCACGCTCGTAACTGCCCGAAATCGCTAACTTAACGCGGTGCGATAGCGCGTGGCGTCATAAACTCTTGCCAGCGCTCTCGGGAAGCCCCGTAAAGCGGATTCCGATGCCCTCAGGAGTCTTCAAGCGGAGATTGAGGCCGATCAGAAGAGCGGTGATGGCCTCGACGATCCGGGCGTTCGAAAGGGGCCCGCCGTCGACCGCGCGCAGCCCCGGCACGAGCACACAAAGGCCCATCACCGCGCGGCGCGGCTCCGCTGCCCCGGAAACCACCACGTCGCACTCCACGGGGTGCGAGAGGTCTCGCAGCCGGTGCGCGGACACGTTCTGGAAGGCCGAAACCGTGTGCACACCCTCGGGCAAGAGCGAAGCCACGAGCTCCGCACAAGAGCCCTGCCAGACCCCGATGGTTCGCACCGCGGCGTCCCCGACCGCGGTGGCAAGCGGTACTCCCATGGAAACGACGATCTGGCCTGGGGCGAGCGATCCCTTGATGGCCTTCACGGTCGCCGCCGCATGTTCGAAGGGGACCGAGAGGATCACGATCGGCGCGCATTGCGTCGCTTCGGCATTGCCAAGACCGACAACGTTGGCGCCGGGCACTGCCGCCTTGACCTCGTCCGCAGCGGCCGCGGCACGCTCGGGCACCCGCGATCCAATCACGACTGGCCGCCCCGCCCTGGCAAATCGGAAAGCAAGGCCAAGGCCTTGGTCTCCGGTTCCGCCCAGGATCGCGATGGCATCCTCGCGCCGCTCGGTCGTCATGGCGGGGCGAGGCTAGCAGCGGGGCTTGCCCCGGCCAGGCAGTTGCGGGAAGCCCCCGATATGCTCGCACCGTGCGCGATGCGACGACCCCGACTGCGATCCGGCAGCAAGGTCCTCGCGAACTCGCCATTCACTGGGCCGATGACCATGAGAGCGTGTACGCCGTGCGGGCGCTCCGCCTGGCTTGCGCCTGCGCCTCATGCATCGACGAGTGGACCGGGGCAGAGCGGCTTGACGAGGCCCGCGTGCCCGCGGACGTGCACCCGATCGGCATCCAATCCGTCGGCCGCTACGCGATTCAGATCGAATGGAGCGACGGTCATTCCACCGGTATCTACACGTTTGAGCGGCTGCGGAGCCTGTGTCCGTGCGCGGTTTGTGCGGGCCGCTAAAAGGCCGCGTGCTCGAGAGAACTCGGCGAGTTTCGGACGGCAGCGCCGGAAGACCAACACTTCTGCGCAGTCCCATGGAGGCTGGGCGCCGCGCCCGGCGCGCCGAGAGCGCCAGTCGTAGCGCTGCCGTTTCGAGCGAGTTGCCGCTCGGCGGAATGTCTGAAAGCCTGGCACGTCCCATGCTTGGTATAGGCCCGATGATTCGCAGGCCAGCCGACCGCCCCAACTTCTTTGCTCCGTCCCTGCAGCATGCGTTCTCTTGTACCAGCCGGAGCGCGCTCGTCGCCGCCTATACCTCCGTAAGCGAAACACCGTGGGTCGAGAGCTGCTCCGTCGATCTGCCCAATCTAAGGCTCATCCTGCGCCTTTCCAGCGCGGCCACCTGCCCCTCTAGACCTACCGTGGAGTGGCTCGAGAAGATCGAGCGCATCGCCCGGGGACGCTCCACGAAGCGCTAGAAGCCGGCCAGTTGTGCCACACGCTCGCGATGGAAAGAGCCGTCCCCGAAGGCCGTGGCATTCGCGAGTGCCCGCTTGAAGTACAGGTGCATGTCGTTCTCGAACGTAAAGCCAATTCCCCCAAACATTTCGATCGCCGTGCGCGAGACCGCGCGAAAAACCTCTGCGCAAGCGACCTTGGCCATGGCGGCGGCGAGGGGCGCCTCCCGTGGACGGGCATCGAAGGCCCATCCCGCATGCCAGAGCAGCGCGCGGGCGGGCTCGATCGCCGCGACGGCTTCGGCCGCCAAGTGCTGCACCGCTTGGAACGAACCCACCGGTCGACCGAATTGCTCGCGCGTGCGCACGTAGTCCACCGCCAGCTCAAGCGCGCGCTCGGCACCCCCCAGACACTCCGCCGCGACGGCGATGGCTCCGCCATCGAGCACGCGAGCCAGCGCTGCCGAGGAGCGCGGCAGGACTGCCTCCCTGCCAACCCTTACGTTGGAAAACCGCACCTCACAGGAGCGACGGGTCTCGTCGAGCGAAACGAGGGGCTCGATTGCAAGGCCCGGCGCAGAGCGCTCGACCGCAAAGAGAGCGACTCCGTCGAAGCTGCCCGAGGAAGCCGGCTTCGCCTCGCGGGGAGGCGCGCCTCGGCGGAAAGCCGCCAGCATGAGATCGGCGGAGTTTGCAGCATCGACAAAAAGCTTGGTGCCGTCGAGGCGAAAGCCGTCCGCCCGGGGGTGCGCTCGGGCCTGGACGCCGACACCGTCGAAGCGTGGCTCCGGGCCCTCCACGAGCGCGAGCGTCGCCACCGCCTCCCCTTTCGCCATGCGGGGGAGCCAGGCCTTTTGCTGGGCACGGCTGCCCGCGTGACGCAGGGCGAGGGTGGCTGCGACCGAGGAAGCCAGGAACGGTCCGGGCACGACCGCGCGCCCCATCTCGCCGAGCAGCACCACCGCGTCGAGGAGCGACAGTCCGGCACCGCCCAGATCTTCGGGCACGAGGATGCCGAGCCATCCCGCCTCCGCAAAGACACGCGAAAGGTCGGGATCGAACGCGCTTTCGCTTTCCATCAGCTTGCGAACGCGCGAGGGTGGACATTCGTGCCCGAGAATCTCGCGAGCTTGATGGCGCAGCTGTTCCTGTTCCTCCGAGAGTGCGAAGTTCAAGGGCGACTCACTTCCAGCGCGGGAGGCCGAGACCTCGCTGCGCGATGATGTTCTTCTGAATCTGGGCCGTGCCCCCTCCGATAATCAGCCCGAGGCTGAACATCAGCTCATACGGCCAGAACCCATCGTCCCTAAGATATTTCGATCCGCGATAGAGCACGCCGTAGGGACCGAGCAGATCGAGCGCGGTCGCGGCGAGTTGATGATTCAGCTCGCAGGTCACGAGCTTCGTGATCGAAGCTTCGATGCCTGGCTTCCTTCCCTGAAGCGTCGCCGTCAAGTTCCGGAATGCATTGAACCGCATCGCTTCGACTTGGATCTTCAGCCCCGCGAGCCGTTGGCGCACGATCGGGTCCTCTGTCGCGGGGCGCCCGCCACGCTGTGCGGCCCGCGCCAGCCGCAGCAGTGCCTCGAACATGTTCTGCGTTTGCGTCGTGGAGCCCAGCATGTTTCGTTCGTGGACGAGCGTCGTGTTGGCCACGGCCCAGCCCTGTCCGAGGCCTCCGACCACGTTCTCCACGGGTACGCGCACGTTGTCGAAGAAGACCTCGTTGAAGCCGGCGTCCTTGGTCATCTGGAGAAGCGGACGGATCGTAATGCCGGGCGTTTTCATATCGATCAGGAGATAGGAGATCCCCGCATGCTTGGGCGCCGCTTTGTCCGTGCGGACCAGACAG
>DAIOWK010000359.1:0-3719 GCA_036758525.1 Myxococcota bacterium | reverse complement strand
GCGCGAGCGTGCTGATGCCCCTCGACAATATGTTCTGGGGCGCCCGCTACGGAAAGCTCAAGGATCCCTTTGGCCATGTGTGGTCGATCGGCGGCCCTCTGAAATGAGAGCGTCGATGGGGAAGGATTGGCCAAGGTGCGGCTCCGCCGCACGCACGACGTCATGGCGCGCCATGTCGAGCGCGGCAAGGCGCCCGGCGTTGCCACCCTGGTACGGGAGGACAAGAGACATGTCCGCAGGAAGTAGCGTTGCCACCGAGCCGAAAGAGCAGGTGCTCGTCATGACGCGCGTCTTCGATGCACCGCGCCGCCTCGTCTTTCAGGCCTGGACCGAGCCCGAGAAGCTGGTGTGCTGGTGGGGTCCACAAGGCTTCACGACGCCCTTCTGCAAGATGGAGCTCCGCCCGGGCGGTGCCTTTCGCTTCGGGATGCGCTCCGCCGAAGGCACCCAGCACTGGCTGCGGGGCGTCTACCGCGAGATCCTAGAGCCGGAGCGACTCGTCTTTACCTGGGCCTGGGAGGATGCGCAGGGCAGGCCCGGTCGCGAAACCTTGCTGACCCTGAACTTCGCCGAGTACGCGGGGAAGACCAAGCTCACGCTGCATCAAGCCCTCTTCGAGACGGTGACGGCGCGCAACGCACATCAGCAAGGCTGGACCAGCGGCCTGGACCGCCTCGCCGGCTACCTCGCGAAGGCGAAGGAGGAGAGGGTATGACCCATCAAGAAGAACCCACGACGGGTCGCGATCGAAGCGGTTGCCGAGCCGAGGGGCTCGCCTCGCGCGAGAAAGGATTGAGCGAGTCCTTCCGCCTTCCGGAAGCCCTCGCATACTACGCGACCCCCGGACCCTTCACAGAGCTTGACGGGCACGCTTCCCGAGTTCGCGAACTGCCCGAGGCCCTGCCGGAGCTGTGCCACGTCGTGCAGGGGCTCGTGGTTCATCCATTTCTTGCCCATCTCTACGGGCTTGCTCCCCAGGCCCTGCGCCAGGATGAATTGCAGGTCCGGCACGTTTCCCAGATGCTCGATCGGATCCTGGCGCTCGACGCGAATCCGCTTTCTCGGGCACGACCTCCCGAACGCCGCTTCGTGGGGAACTGCCGCCACTTCAGCGTGCTGCTCTGCGCGCTCTTGCGAGCTCGAGGCGTTCCCGCGCGCGCGCGCTGCGGCTTCGGCCTTTGGTTTCACCCGCCGAACTATGAAGACCACTGGGTTTGCGAGGTATGGGATCAAGCGCGGGGCGTGTGGCACCTCGTCGATGCCCAGCTAGACGCGATCCAGTGTAAGACGTTTCGAATCTCGTTTGATCCGCTTGACGTGCCGCGCACGCAGTTTCTGGTCGCAGGAGACGCCTGGCAGCGCTGTCGAACTGGCCAAGCGGAGCCGCAGCGCTTCGGCATCCTCGACCTGCGGGGCCTCTGGTTCGTCCGCGGGAACCTCGTCCGGGACCTTGCCGCGCGCACCAAGCGAGAGCTCTTGCCTTGGGACGGCTGGGGCATCGCCGACAACCTCGAGGACCCGAAGCAATCGACGGAGCTCGCGCTGCTGGACCGGGTGGCGGAGCTAACCCAGGCCGATGCTTCTGCACATGAAGAGGCGTTGAAGCTCTACGATTCAAATGTCGGCCTGCGAGTGCCGCGGGTCATCATGAGCTTCGGGCCGGGAGGAAACGTTCCCGTCGACCTCGGGCCGGACATCACCGACTGAGCCACGCCGCCTATCGGCTTCCGACAGCGGTCGCGCGTCGCCGAGACTCCTCGGTCTTGGCTAGCTCGCCCAGACAATGTTCGCGTCCGCCGCGCGGGGCGTCTTCACGGCGAGCACCGCAAGCTTGCGCGCAATGCTGCCTGCGAGCTCGCGGAACGCATGGGCGGCTTCCGACTCAGGGGCGTGTACGAGAATCGGCTTCCCGGCGTCCCCCCCTTCGACGACGCGGGGGTCGATCGGCACCTCGCCCAAGAAATCGACGCCGAGCTCTTCGGCGGTCCGCTTCCCACCCCCACGACCGAAGATGTAGTAGCGGCGGTCTGGCAGATCCGGGGGAGTGAAGTACGACATGTTCTCGATAATGCCGAGCACCGGCACGTTCACCTTCTCGAACATCTTGAGCCCCTTTCGGGCGTCGATGAGCGAGAGATCGTTTGCCGTCGTGACGATCACCGCTCCCGAGAGTGGAGCCTGCTGGGTCAGCGTGAGCGCGGCGTCGCCCGTGCCCGGCGGAAGGTCGATCACGAGGTAGTCGAGCTCCCCCCAATCTACGTCGGAGAGGAACTGTCGAATGAGGCCGTGCACCATGGGGCCGCGCCAGATAACCGGGGAGTTCTCGCTCACGAAAAAGCCCATGGACATGAGCTTTAGGCCGTAACCTTCGAGCGGAAAGATCCGCTTGTCCTCGCTCACCGGGCGTCCGTGAACGCCGGTCAGCAGGGGAAGCGACGGGCCGTAGACATCGGCATCCATCAGCCCGACTGTGGCGCCGGACTCTCGGAGGGCGAGCGCGAGGTTCACCGCGGTCGTGCTCTTGCCCACGCCTCCTTTGCCCGAGGCCACTGCGATCGTGTTCTTCACACCGGGGAGCGAAACGCCCTGGGCCGCGGGCGCTTTCGCCGCGCTGGCCCGGGTGTTTGAAGTCATTTCGACGTCGACGCTGTCGACTCCGGGGAGCGCCGCCACCCTTTCGCGCGCCGCGCGCTCAAACTCGGCCTTCACCGGGCAAGCCGGCGTCGTGAGCTCAATCTTGAACGCGATGCGTCCGCCTTCAATCCGCAGGTCTTTCACGAACCCGAGGTCGACGATGCTTTTCCCGAAGTCGGGATCGACGATCGGGCGGAGGGCGTTAAGCACTTCGCTCTCAGACACACGAGATGCCATGCAAGGCTCCTTGAGGCGGTGGAGATCGAGGTCGAGGCTAGCGCAGGGCCCGGCATCGCGTGAAACGATCGCGACGTCCCGAAGACCTCGGCTAAAGGCTGGCGAGCACGAGGAGCGCGCCGAGCCAGGGATGGAAGGCGTCGTCGACGTGGCCTTTCGCCGCGAGGTCGTCTCCCCGCGCGACGAGATCCTGTGCGCGCTCGCGGGCGCGTTGGCAGGTTGCGTCCGCTTGGGGACACGCGATCTGCGGAACACCCCGGTCGACCGTGGACCCCACCGCGAGAACGAGCTGGTCGTCAAGATCGCCCAGTGCCCCCCTGAACGGCGGCAGACGAAGCGTCATCTCGAGGGTTTGGAGAAGCCCTGCCGCGGCCAGATCCCGGCCCTCGTTGAAGAGCCGCAGGGTAAAGTGCACAAGCGAGGAGAGATGGCTCCTCAAGAAGTCCGCGTGCTCCTCCCGAAGCCCTGCGTGCCGTTGGTCAAGCTCTAGATCGATCGATTCGAGCGCCCAGACGAGGCCAGCGAAACGGTCCGGCGTGGCGGCAGTGGGCAGCACCCCGGAGGAGAGATTCTTCGTGTGTCGACGATCGCGGCCGAAGCCCTGCCAGGGAATCGCGCTCGCCTTCGCCGGCGCCGGGGTGTCCCACACGTACAGATTTCCCTCGCGCGAGGAAGCCACGACAGCGATCTTGCCGCTGCCATCTACATCACCGGGTGTCGGGGATCCGATCATCCAACCGTGCGTGAACTTGGGCCAGCCGGCCGGCTCACTGCCATCGCCGCGGAAGGCGTGAACGAGATACGCCCCGCTCCCCTGGATCACGTCGGGAATGCCGTCGCCATCCACG
>DAIOWK010000358.1:0-3733 GCA_036758525.1 Myxococcota bacterium | reverse complement strand
AGGATCTTCACGAGTTTTCGCATGTCATAGGCGCGCCGCGGATTGTCGGGGACGAGGTCGAGGATCTCCTCGTCTGCGCGCGTGATGTCGTCGCTGGAGTGCACGATCGGCGGCTTTTCCTCGCAATGGGAAGGCATGAAAGAGAGGTATTTGCGGATCGCCGCCATGCAGGCCGGATCGTCGGGAACCTCGAGGTCTGCGACGCCCGAGAGCTCGCAGTGCACCTTCGAGCCTCCGAGCTCTTCCTCGCTCACGTCCTCGCCCACGGCGGCCTTCACCAAGTAGGGGCCGCCGAGCGCCATGCTCGAGTTGCCCTTCACCATCGGTACGAAGTCGGCGAGGCCCGGGATGTAGGCGGTGCCCGCGGCTCCCGGACCGACCATCGCGGCCACCTGTGGCACGACGCCCGAGAGGATCACCTGCTCCCGGAACAGATATCCCGTATCGGCGAACACCGAGGCACCGCTCTCTTCGCCGCCCTCCCCTCCCCCGCCGAGGGCGCTGCCACCCCCTTGAATGCGTGCGCCTCCAGAGTCGACGAGCCAGACGATCGGCATGCGGTGGCGCAGACACAGCTCTCGCAGGCGCGCGGCTTTGACCTCGCCCGTGGGACCCATCGAGCCCCCGAAGACGGTGAAGTCGTAGGCCGCAACGCCGACGCAACGCCCGTCGATCCTTCCAAAGCCCGTCACCACGGCGTCTGCCGGTGAACGCACGCCCGGTTGCTTGCCGAGGATCCCGAACTCTTGAAAGGTGCCGGAGTCAAACAGCAGATCGATTCGTTCCCGGGCGGTGAGTTTGCCGCGCGCGTGCTGCTTCGCGACCCGTTCGGGACCCCCCATCGCAAGGGCGTCGAGCTTGCGTTTCTCGAGCTCTTCGACGAGTTCTCGCAGCTTCGCCATCGATGGCTCGATCCGCCTCGGAGCCGGCTTAGCGCGGCAGCGCGGCGGTCGCGCTGCCCGTCACGACCGGTTCGCCGCGCTGGTTCGTCGTGACGAGGTCGATCTCGACGAGACCATGATCCCCTTCTTCCTTGAGCTCGCGCACGATGCCCTTCGCGACGAGCGAGTCTCCGGGGAAGACCTGCTTCACGAACCGAACACTGAACTTGCGCAACACGCCGTCGCCGAGCCAGTCCGTGAGCAGCCTCCCCGTAAGACCCATCGTGAGCATGCCGTGTGCGAAGACCGACGGATAGCCCGCCAGCTTGATCGCGAAGGTCTCATCGTGATGGATGGGGTTAAAGTCACCGGAACCGGCGGCGTACTGGACGATTTGGGTACGGGTCAAATTCTCCGCCAGTTTGGATTCGTACTCAAGGCCGACTCTCATGTCATGGAACTTGAGCTTGGGGTTTGAATCCTTCATCACTGGACCGCCTTTTCGGTAACGATGCCAACACTCGTTGCGGTTACCACGAGCTCGCCGTTCTCGTCCCGGAATTCCGAGATCGACTCCGAGAAGCGCATGGTTCCGCCCTTTTTCCCTTCCTTCGTCCAGCTCTTGCCTGCCCGCTGGGTGACAGTGAGCGCCATGCCAGGCCGAACGGGCTTGTGGTACTCGAAGCGCTGTTCACCGTGCAGGACGCGCGTCAGGTTGAGCCCTCCGCCGCCTCCCGCAGCGCCGCCACCCTGGGCCACCGGGCCGCCCGTCGAAACGGGAGGCTTCGGCGGCGGAGCGGGGATCTTGCGGACCCCGCGCAGCGCGTAGTTCGGATCCCAGTGCGCCGACGACACCGCGAAGGTCGGGGGTGCGATCACACCCCCGAGCGGGGTTTTCTTGGCGTACTCCTCGTCCCAGTAGATGGGATTGGTCTCTCCAAGGGCGCTGGCAAACAGCAAGATGCCCGTGCGATCGACGCAGAAGCGATAGCCGTCCGACATGAATCCTCCCACTGATCCGCTAGTCAATGCGCGCTCGATTCTACACGTGCGCGGGCCTGCCGCGCGACCCGCGCGTCCCAGGCCGCGAAGCTAGCGGTGCCGACGAACACCACGCCGGCTGCGGCGCGGTAGGCCGTGGGATAGCCCCCCGCGCGGATCACCGCCCCGAATGCCGGCCCACCGATCAAGACGCCGAGATCGAAGAGCGCGGTAAAGAGCGAAAGCGCTGCACCGCGCTCCGCTTCGCGCGCCCGCTTCACGACAAAACCGGAAAGGATCGGGAACGTGAAGCCATGGCCGAGGCCGCACAGGACGCCCGCCATCGCGACGTCGCGTGTTCGAGTCGCCGCCGCAAGCCCGAGCAGGCCCGCGCACAACAGCGCGAGGGCTGGGAAGAGCACGGCCTTCGGACCGATTCGGTCGGGCAGCCAGCCGAGGAAGAGGCGCAAAAAGACGGCTGCGCCCGAGTAGAACGAGAAGAAGAGCCCCACCGAGCCGATGCCGGTGGTGAGTACGAAGGTCGTGACGAAGGTAAAGACGGCGGAGAGGGCGGTTGCGAAGACGGTGCCGATGAACCACAGGGGCAGGAGGTCGCGCTGCGCCGCGGCCGCGCTGAAGCCCCGCGAGGAAGCGGCCTCATGGTGGGCCGGACGGGGCCGATCGCGGAGCGGGAGCGAGACGAGGAGCGAGAGCGCGGCGAGCACCGAGGAGGTGGCGAAGAGCGCGGCATAGCTCGCGCGGGCGAGGATCGCATCGCCGAGGAGCCCCCCGAGCGAGATGGGCAAGATCCCCGAGACCCCGAAAAGCGCGAGACCTTCCGTGCGACGGGAGGCGGGCACCATGTCCGCCGCCAGCGTGAAGAGGGCCGAGAAGAGCATCGCCTCGGCCAGCCCGTGCACGATCCGCACGCCGACCAGCCACGGGCCAATCGAGTCCACACCAAGATAGAATGAACACACCGTAGTGTTGAGCACTCCTCCCACGAGGATCACACCGCGCCGCCCGCGACTGTCCATGGCGCGCCCCACCGGCGGTCTGGCCGCGATCGCCGCCACGGCCGTGAGCCCCGAGAGGAGACCGATCATGACTTCGTCCGCGCCGAGCCCGCGCAGAAAGCCGGGAAGGTGCAGGTAGAGATTGAAGCACAGGGCCTGGAGAAAGTTCGCGGCCGCACACAGGGCAAAGGGCCGGGTGAGCAAACGATCGTTGGACATGGAGGGCCGAGTCTAGCCGCCTGGAGCTTCGGATTCGGTTAAACTGTGCCCAAAGGGCTGACCGAAGACGAGGAGACCCCCGTGGCCATCGATTTTACGCTTCCGGCGGACGTCACCGAGGTTCGCGACCGCATTCGAATGTTCCTTTCGCAGGAGGTCAAGCCGACCGAGGAGCGCCTGCGGGCGGCCAATGACTTGCGCGCGTGGCGGCCGGCACTCCAAGAGCTGCGCGAGAAGGCGAAGGCCGCCGGTGTTTGGGCACCCCACATGCCCCGGGAATGGGGGGGGATGGGTCTCGGCCCCCTCGCGATGGCGTTCGTCTCCGCGGAATGCGGGCGCAGCCAGTTCGGCGCCTACATCCTGAACTGCCATGCCCCGGACGAGGGCAACATGCACACCTTGCTCCACTATGGAACGCCGGAGCAGAAGCAGAAGTATCTGCGGCCGCTTGTCGACGGGGAATGCCGCTCCTGCTTTGCCATGACGGAGCCCGAGGTGGCAGGCTCCGATCCCACGGGCATCCAAACCGCGGCGACGAAGAAGGGCGACCAATGGGTCATCGATGGCCATAAGTGGTTCATCTCCGGAGCGCACGGAGCGCGCTTCGCCATCGTGATTGCAAAGACCGACCCCGAC
>DAIOWK010000357.1:0-3742 GCA_036758525.1 Myxococcota bacterium | reverse complement strand
GGTCGCCGAGCCCAAGGATCCGGGTGCCGTCGTCTTTCAGCTCTGGAACCTCTTTGCCTCCGCAGATGAGCGGCGGGAAATGGCGGAGCGCGCGAAGCGGGGCGGCCTCGGCTACGGCGATGTGAAGAAGGATCTCCTAAAGCGGCTACTCGCTTATTTTGGCCCGATGCGAGAGCGGCGAGCTGCGCTCGAGCGTGCGCCGGACATTGTGGAGGAAGTCCTCGACCAAGGCGCCCGGCGCGCCCGCAGGCTCGCCGCGCCGGTCCTCGAAGCAGCCCGCAACCTGGCTGGCCTCGGCATTCCGCCACGTCCGATTTGACGCGGCTCCGGGGATCTGGCCGACTCCATGTTCATCGTCGAAGGTCGGCGAACGAACGGGCCGCACCGCGATCGCGTAAATCGAAGCGCCCGAACTCTACGCGCGACTTTCGAAGGCGCGGTTCTTGCCTCGGAATATCCGCGAGCGGAGCTCAACCGTTTTCGCGCTGGATCCGGCGCAGCCTACATCAAGATTGCGAGCTGCCGGGACTGCGCCATGAGGATCCCGTCGCGGCTCCAGATCTCTCCGTCCTCCTCGAAGAACCCCTCGCGCGCCTCGCGCGCCCGAAAGACCGCAAGGTAGTAGTCGTCTGCTTTGGCTCCCTTGAGCGGCAATGACGCACGGAAGTGAACAGTGAGGTCGATGGTCGGAACCGCGGCAATCTGGACCCCGGGCGTGGCCCACGAAAAGACCGAGGGCGTCCAGGCATCTGCGAGGGCCGCAACGACCGCGGCGTCGGCCACGCGAGGTTCGGCGAGGCGGATCCACCCACCGGCCAGCGCCTCGGGTGCGCCCGAGAAGGGAGGACTGCCAAGCGCCCATCGGGTGTCGTAGCGCTCGTGAAGGGGAATTGACGGACCCGAGCGAGGTCCCCGGCCGGGTGGCGTTTGCTCGGGAGGCGCCGCCTCGGGCATGGATGCGTGGTGGAATTCGACGTCCTTCCATGGCTTCGAGAACGCGGCGAGCGCCAGTGCCAGAAGGCGATCGCCTTGGATCATGCGCCCTGAGAGGGTCGAGAGTGACCGCCCCGCACGCTCGATCGTCGTGTGGATCCGAACGGGCCCTTCGGCCGGCGCGGCCGTGTAGTGGACCGTGAGCGAGCGGACATGACGCTCCGGATCCGCGAGACGCTGCTCGAGAGCGCGCAGGAGGACGGCCGCGACGTACCCGCCGTTCGGGCCGCGAACGACCCACCAATCGCGGCTCATTGCACCTTCGAAGAGGTCGGGGCCGACGCGGACGACCGCCGTGTCGGCATCGAATCGGCTCATCGACGCCGGAGGCTAGCCGTCGGTCTCATCGTCCGCCCGGATCAGGGTCTCGAAATAGACCCATAACGGGACCCAGAGGATCAGGAACAGGGCGACGAACTTCCAGGTTTCCACGACCTTCTCCAGCTCTCGCTCGATGGGAGAACTCTCCTCATCGGGCGCCTTCGGAAACTCTTGAGCGCCAACGCACGGCTTAGGTGCGAGCGGCGACGGTCTCCGCCATTTCGAACAGAAGCTTCTCGGTCTCCTCCCAGCCAAGGCACGCGTCCGTAATGGAAACGCCACGCTCGAGCCTGCGGCCGGGCTGCCAGTCCTGCCGTCCGGGCCGCAGATTGCTCTCGAGCAGAAGGCCGAGAATCCGGCCCTCGCCGGCGCGCACCTGCGCGAGGACATCTCGGCACACAAAAGACTGCCGAGTGTGATCCTTGGCCGAGTTCCCGTGGGAGCAGTCGACCATGATCGGCCTCGCGATTCCCTGACCCTCGAGGAGCTTCGCGGCACGCGCTACGTCCGCGCTGCCGTGGTTCGAGCGTCCGCCGCCGCCTCGCAAGACGACATGGCGATCGGGATTCCCACGCGTCCTCACCGCACAGGTCGCCCCATCGGCATTGATTCCGACGAAGCTGTGCGGCTGGCGCGCCGAGGTCATGGCGTCGACCGCTACCTGTAGCCCCCCGTCGGTTCCGTTCTTGAAACCCACCGGCATGGAGACCCCGCTTGCAAGCTCTCGGTGCGTCTGGCTTTCCGTCGTCCGCGCGCCGATGGCTGCCCAGGAAAGAAGATCTGCCACGTACTGCGGTGTGATCGGATCGAGCAGCTCGCTTGCGCACGGGACGCCAAGCCCGTTCACGCCGAGAAGCACCTCGCGCGCAAGTTCAAGGCCTCTTCCGACATCGCATGTCCCGTCGAGGTGCGGGTCGTTGATGAGGCCTTTCCAGCCGACAGTCGTACGCGGCTTTTCAAAATACGTGCGCATCACGACGACGAGCTCGCCTCGCGTCGTGCTTGCGACGCCCGCAAGGCGTCTTGCGTATTCGAACGCGGCGTCCGGGTCGTGGATCGAGCACGGCCCCACGATGACCGCGAGGCGGCGCGTGTCCCTCCCGTGGAGCAAGTCGCGGATTGCGGCGCGCGTCGCCGAGACGAGCTCCAGGGTCGCGTGGGTCGGCGGGAGCTTCTCCTTCACCGCCCGCGGCGACACGAGGGGCTCGACCGCACTCACGTTCCGGTCTTCGATGCGCTCGATCATCTCCGCCCCCTTCGCTTTGCCCCTGCCGAATCCCTTCGCATTGCGGGGCCAGAAGCACGAAGCCCCGAGAGGTCTCTCTCGGGGCTTCGGGTGATCTCTTCTCGGGTTGGCGTCAGCCGATGAGAACAATCCCCCGTCGCCCCGGCGCGAGCCAGGACACCGTGATGTGCGTAAAGTTCTCGGAGGACGCCCGACGCATGAGCTGAACCCTCTCCATTGACGGCGCAAGGATTGCGAATTCTCTGGCCTTACGCAACCCGCTTGTAGAACACGGGCCTTGCGGTCTAGTCTCGCTGGGTAAGGAGAAGCTCGCCGTGCCGTACGCCGAAGGTCGCACCTACCACGACGCCGACTCCCACGTGATGGAAACGCCGGAGTTCTTTCATCCCTTCGCGGACGCGGACGTACGCGCGAAGATGCGCCCGGTCTACGTGAGTACGGTGGCACCTGGCGAGGAGTCGTTCATCGACCAGCTGCGGCGAGCGCATCGCGACCCTGCGTACCGCGGAGTGGAGGAAGCGGAGATCATGCTCCGCAAGAACTGGAAGGCGACGGGCTCCTTCTTGAAGGACGACCGCTCGCGCGCTCTCGATCTCCTTGGCTTCTCCTCGCAGCTCGTCTTCAACACGTTCCTCAACAAGTACCTCGTGCGCTCCGAGCACGCAGACGACCTGGACTTTGCCTATGGCCTCGCGCGCGCACACAACCGGGCGATGGTCGACTTTTGTTCAGTCGACAAGCGCCTCCTCGCCGTCGGGTATGTCCCGCTTGCAGATTTTGAGCGCGCCGCCGCGATCGCCCGGGAAGCGATCGACCAGGGCTGCTGTGCACTCATGGTCCCCTCGGCCTGCCCAAAGGGGCACTCGCCGAGCCACACGGGTCTCTTCCGGGTGTGGGCGCAGGCCGAAGAGGCCGGCGTACCTGTCGTCTTCCACGTGGGTGGAGGTGGCGAGCTCCTCGACCCGAGCTATTTCGTGAACGGACTTCCGGAGGTGAAGGACTTCCACGGCGGCGCCGAGAACTTCCGCTCCGTCGACTTCATGGCGATTCCGTATCCCCCCATGCAGACCCTCGCGACCATGATCTTTGACCGTATCTTCGACCACTTCCCACGCCTCAAAGTCGGTGTGATTGAGCAGGGTGCGTCGTGGGTGCCCGGCTGGATGCGGATGATGGACGCGG
>DAIOWK010000356.1:0-3743 GCA_036758525.1 Myxococcota bacterium | reverse complement strand
GCGACGGGGCGTCCTCCTACGCTCCGGGCTCGATGCACGACCGGCTCCCCGCGAAGATCGTATTCGGTCGAACACACCCTCTGCCCGGCCAAATGCGGGGCCGCGATCGCTCAGAATCGGACTCGCGCCCAGGTCGAGACGGTGCATCCACTCGCCGCAGCGACGATCGAGCGTCGCCCTGGATTGGATCCTACCCCAGCGCTTCCCCTCGCTCTGCGAGCCGATGTAGCCGGCGCGCATGACCCTGCGCCCCGGCGCAGTTCGGCGATCTCGACGTGTCGAGAGAGACAACGACCTCGGATAGACTGGTTCAGCTTCGGCGACGCCCTGTATGGAAGTCTTGGGAGGGAAGATGAATCGAGGGGTCGGGATCGGCAGGACGATCGCAGAGTCGACGCCCGTCTTTCCGCTCGTGCCGAGACCGCCGGAAAACGCGCCCCACGTCGTCATCATCGTGCTTGACGACCTTGGCTTCGCGCAGCTCGGATGTTTCGGTTCCGACGTCGCCACCCCGAGCATCGATCGAATTGCCGCTGGCGGACTCCGCTTCAATCGGTTTCATGTGACGCCCTTGTGCTCACCCACGCGCGCCTGTGTCCTGACCGGTCGGAACCACCACGCGGTAGGCATGGGCTTCCTGACAGACATCCCGATCGGCTTTCCGGGCTACAACGGTCGGATCCCCCGCTCGGCTGGCACCTTACCGCGGATCTTGCGAGAAAGGGGCTACAGCACATTCGCGGTGGGAAAGTGGCATCTCGCGCCACGGTGGGAACAGAACGCCTCGGGACCCTTCGAGCGCTGGCCGCTCGGGCTCGGCTTTGAGCGGTATTATGGCTTCCTCGCAGGTGACACCAATCAGTGGACACCGGAGCTCGTGCTGGACAACGGCTTCGTGGAGCCCCCTCGATCGCCCGAGCAGGGATATCACCTGACCGAGGACCTCGCGGACACGGCCATCCGCTGGATTCAAGACCAGCAGCAGGCTGCTCCCAAGAAGCCCTTTTTCCTCTACTTCGCAACGGGCGCGGTGCATGCTCCGCATCATGTCGCGCCCGAGTGGATCGCCCCCTACCGAGGCCGTTTCGACGACGGTTGGGAAGCCTGGCGCGAGCGCACCTTTGCGCGACAGCTCGAATCGGGGATCGTGCCCGCGCGCACGACGCTCACCGAGCGCCCGTCTTGGGTGCGGGCGTGGGAACAGCTCTCCGTTGACGAGCGGCGCGTGTACACGCGGATGATGGAGGTCTTCGCCGGCTTTCTGACCCACACCGACGCGCAGATCGGTCGCGTCCTCAACTTCCTTGAGCAAATGCGCGTGCTCGACAATACGCTCGTTCTGATCCTCTCCGACAACGGAGCGAGCGCGGAGGGTGGGCCCACGGGCCTGTTCAATGAGCACAGCTTCATTCAGAACCTGAGCGACGAGGTGGCCCAGACCGCAGGGCGCCTCGACGAGCTCGGCGGATTCCGGGCATACAACCACTACCCCTGGGGCTGGGCCTGGGCGGGGAACACGCCGTTTCGGCTTTGGAAGCGCTTCACATGGCTCGGTGGCGTACGCACACCACTGGTCGTGCACTGGCCGCGGCGCCTCCACGCCGGCGGTGGAGTGCGATCGCAATTCTGTCATGCGATCGATCTCTTGCCGACCGTGCTCGACGCCGTGGGCGTTGAAGCACCCGGGTCGATCGACGGCGTTGCACAGCAGCCGATCGATGGTGCGAGCCTGCTCCCTTGCTTTCTTGACCCGGCAACAGAGTCGCCGCGCCGCACCCAATACTTCGAGATGGTGGGGAGCCGGGCGATCTACCACGCGGGTTGGAAGGCGACGACCGATCACGTGGGGGATCAACTCGCCATCGAACGCGCGCTCGTTCCAGGCAGTCACGACTTCGACTCCGACCGCTGGTCGCTCTTCCACCTCGACGAGGACTTCTCGGAGGCGCAGGACCTGGCAAACGCACAACCCGAGCGAGTACGCAAGCTCGTCGAACTCTGGTGGGTGGAAGCCGGACGAAACCAGGTGCTGCCCCTCGAGGACAGTTTCCTCGGGCGTGCCCGCGTCATCGTGCGTCCGCCGGACGGCCTCCGCTGGCGCGTCGCGCTGCGTCCGGGTGGCGGTCCGGTTTCTGAGGAAGTGCTGCCCCCGCTCATGGCCGGCTTCGTGCTCGTCGCCGAGTTTGACCTGCCAAGTGGCTCCGGCGAGGGCGTGATCGGTGCGCTCGGCGACTGGAGCAACGGGTGGGCCTGCTATCTCCTAAGGGGTCGTCCCGTCGTTACATTCAATCTCTTCGGTGCCGCGTACAGGATCGCGGGCAGCGGGGCGATCTCGGCCGGATCGCATCGTCTACGCTTCGAGTTTTCGCGCGCGCCGGAAGGGGGCGGCAACGGCAAGCTCGCCATCGACGACCAGATCGTCGCGGAGGGTCGCATCCCGCGTGATCTTCCGATTCGCTGGCAGATTGGCGGGGCCGGCCTCCTGGTCGGCCGCGACCGGGGCTTCCCCGTCTGCGATGACTATATGCCCCCGTTCGCGTTCAGCGGAACGCTGCGCCAAGTGGTGCTCGAGGCTCCGGCCTTCGCACCTCGTGATCGCGCGCAGGAGGTCGCGATCGCGCTCCGTCACGAGTAGTGGAGCGACGCTCTAGGACGCTCTGATCTTCAAGACCCCTTGCGGCTCGGTCTGACGAGAGTGCGAGAGCCCTCCAGGCTCTGCGTGCGGGCCGAGGAACCCCCTCGTATTGTCACGAACCTGCGACGGATCGCGTCCGGACCGAGCACGCTCAGCGGAAGACCGCCCGGCGGACACGTGCAGCTCTCGACTCACACCAGACCCGCGGTCACTGCAGAGCGGGCCGTTTCACGAGGTTCGTCGGGCGGGGCTGACCCATCGCCGCGTAGCTCTCCGCCGCGAGATCGACGAGATCGTCTTCGAGCTCAACCTGGAAGCGCTCGAGAACCGCACTGTCCGTGAGACCTTCCGGCGCAAAGTACGGGCCCCGGTAGTAGTAGGTAATCCGATTGAAGGGAAGCGGAATCGCGGTGCGGTCCCACGTAGGAAGCCGGAGAGACCGGCGATACCAGGTGCGCACGAGCGCGATGGGTTTCCCGCAAGCGCTTGCAACAACGATTCCTCCGGACTTCATGCGATAGGCGGGGCCTTTCGACCCATCGACCGTGAGCCCGTAGAGCACCCCATGGTGGTCACGCATGTGCGCAACGAGGTCGCCAATCACACCTTCGCGGTGACGTGAGCGCGAGGTCGTCGAGCCACCGCGGAAAACGGTGTAGCCGCAACGCAGGAGCAGCCGCGTGATCACCTCGCCGGCGTCACCGCGGCTGGCCAGCGTGTGGCCGTGGACTCCGGCCCACCAGTACCCGTAGGCGACGGTGAACACCTCCTCGTGCCAGAGAAGCGCAACTGCACCGTCGTACTCGTCGCACAGGTTCTGGAGCTCGCCGAAGTTCCCGAGGTCCACTCGACTCGTCGACCAGACGAGCCGCATGTACAGCATGTAGAACGGCGGCGCGAGGGCCGCGCTGAACGCCGCGAGAGGCTTCGTGAAGAAACGACGCGCGCGGCGGCGTGCGCGCGTCCAAAGGCTGCGGCTCCGGGACTTCACGGCGCAGGTTTCTTCAAGCTCGACTCCTCGCAGCGCGGGGCGTGGGCTTCATGCTTCCGCTCGCTCTTGCACCTTGAGCGCTACGATGGCAATGCGTAATGCCTCTACTTCCCAGAG
>DAIOWK010000355.1:0-3743 GCA_036758525.1 Myxococcota bacterium | reverse complement strand
TTCCAGGTGCGGTCGAATTTGGCAGCGGGTTTCGGCTTCACTTCTTCACCTCGCGCTCGCTAAGCTTCTCCCTCACCGCCCGTCAACGCTTTGCCCGAGCCCGCAAGAAGGTCCTTCGCTTCGCGCTTGCTGAACTCCATTTGCTTGAGCCTCCCAGAGGCGACGTCTCGATCGCCGCCACAGTGAAGTCCTTCACCTCACGCAATCCGCCGCGCCGGGGCCTCAGGAAGGACCCGTCGATTGGCTCGAACTCTACGTTCTATCATCTCTTAGTTGAGAAAATCTGACTCCATAGCGCCATTCGGAGGGGCCGCGCGTCCACTCTTGGCACTCATCGAATGAGCATTGTTTCGAGCTACCGCACCCAGTTCCAGGAGATCATCGGGCAGGGCGGCCCAGAGCGGTTGCTTGCCCAGCTTCGGCGGAAGAACGCAAGCGGCGAGCGCCTGGCGTCGGAGGAGAACACGGCCATGAAGGGGGTGTCGCAGAGCCGGTAGGCGTTCGTGTCACAGAAGCGCCGCGACCGAGCGGGACAGCCGTTTCTCTTCGTGTCACCGTGCCAGCCATTGTCTAACCGTTCAGTAGATGCACTCTCTTTCATTCGTCGCCTACGTCATGACCGCGGTGACGGACGCTACCTCTTGTCGTGCGTGCGACACACTCAGGCCGCTACGCGGTGTATGTTGCTGTGCGAGAATTGTCGGCGGCGGAGGGAAAGTCGTGACCCCAACAGATTGGCTCCTCATCTGGAAGATGCTCGATGGATTCAACCACTCTATAGACCTCGCAAATCAATACATCGGAACCCTCCCGCTGGACGACCAAAAGCGCCTCAAGGCTTTGCGACCGATAGAACGCATCTCGGCCGTGACAGCGCACCTCACTGCCCTCCTGCAAAGCCACGGAGTAGACCTTGTTCGCGACGAGGAGCGCGGGGGTGAAGCAGCGTAGCTGTCGCACTGCAGTCAAGGCGCCACTTTAGCCGGAAGCGTATCTCAGGACGCCGCGCATCCGCCTCGCCCAGGAGGCGAGTGCTCAGATTTCGCCGCGCGCGGAGGCCCGAACGGCCGACCATGAAAACTGTTGAAGTCTCCCTCCGGGCAGTCGCTCCTCCAGTCGGAAGGACATGAAGTTCGCGACCTCGCCGTGTCGCCGGCTTCAGAAACGGGGCCCGGGTGGTGCTCACAGTAAGCCGCCTGTGTTCGATCGTGGCGAAGTGTCGCATCCGCCGACCTGGGCGACGGCCCTTCACGCCTCACTCGTCGTCGGATAGGGCGACGCAGCCTAACTCCAGCCCCCCGCTTGGCACTCCGCGGTGGCACGCCGGGTGCAAAGGACTCATTCCGAACCCACGTACCGCAATGCGGTGGAGGAAGGACCGGTGACAGAAGCCAAGAGGACGAAGAGCGACGGCGGGGCTGAGGCAAAAAGACTCGTGGATCTCGTGCAGCGGGAAATCGATGACGGAGCCACTAGCGTGGAAGAAATCCACAAGGCGATCGCGAACCTACCTCTCGACATCCTCGACCGACTCGACGTCTTCGAGGAGACGGCGAAGGGCGCACGCAAGGTCCAGCAGGCCACCATTGGGGCGATGTACGACGTGATCCGCAAGGTCAATGAGGAAGTAGGCAAACTTGCCAAGGAACTGCTGACGGGCCGTTCCGCCCACAAGAAGGAGGTGCACGCACACGGAAGGTGAGTCGGTCCTCTGCTTCGCCGAGCTCGTGAACGCTCCGCGACCTCATTGACAGGTTTGCACAGAGTTTGGGGATGCGGTCGAAGAGATCGGCGCGCGGAGCGCGGCAGGTCCGCAAGAGGGGCATCGTGTCATGTCCGAATCCTCCTACGAGTTTCTCTCCGCGCAAGACAGTTCGTTCCTTGCCTTCGAGACCCCCAATACTCACATGCACGTGAGCGCGATCGCGGTGTTCGAGGAAGCCCCGCTGCGGTCCAAGTCCGGCGGCCTCGACATCGAGCGGCTCTGCAGCCACGTCGACGCGCGTCTCAGAACTCTTCCTCGCTACCGGCAGCGCCTCGAGTTCACGCCAATCCAGGGCCGACCCATCTGGGTGGACGACGATCGATTTGATCTCCGCTATCACGTCCGCCATACGAGCCTGCCGCGCCCCGGCGACGAGACCAAGTTGAAGGAGCTTGCGGGCCGAATCCTCTCCCAGCAGCTTGACCGACACAGGCCACTGTGGGAGCTGTGGTTCGTGGAGGGTCTCGAGGGCGGCCGCTCGGCGATGATCGTGAAGGCGCACCACTGCATGGTCGATGGCATTTCGGGTGTGGGTCTGTTGACAGCGCTCCTCTCAACCGCGCCCGCGAGCGCTCCGGAGCCGAACTCGCCGTGGGTGCCACGGCCCGTGCCGAGCCGCTTCGAGCTCCTCGTTGACGAGGCGATTCGGAGCGCCAGCGCGCCCTTTCTGGCGCTGCGCTCCCTGCGCGAAGCGGCCGGCCGGCCGCGCCAGACGTCGGCGGAGTTCTCGCGTACCGCGAGCGCGGTGTGGCAGGCGCTCCGCGCCGGTTTCCGGGTCGTGCCGAGCACGCCTCTCAATCAACCCATCGGTCCGCGCCGTAGCATCGAGTGGTGCGCGCTCGACCTCGGCGCCGTGCGGGAGCTCAAGAAGCACCTCGACGGCACGGTGAATGACGTGGTGCTCACCGTGGTGGCAGGGGCGGTGCGCCGCCTTCTAGTTGGACGCCGCTTTCACCTGAAAGGTTTTGACTACCGCGCGGTCGTGCCCGTGAACATGCGCACTGGCCCTGAGGACGCTGGCGCCGCGAACCGCGTATCGGCGTGGTTCGTGTCGCTGCCGGTCGGCGAGCACGACGCGCTACGCCGTTTCCGGCACGTGCGCAAACAGACAGACCAGCTCAAGGGCTCAAGTACGGCACGGGGCACCGATCTTATGATCCGCTTCGCCGACTTTGCGGGCTCGCGCACTCTCGTCGATGCGGGTACGCGCTTCACGTCGCGGCTCCACCCCTACCACCTGATCGTGACGAACGTGCCGGGTCCGCAGTTTCCCCTCTACCTGCTCGAAGCTCGTCTTCATGCGGTGTATCCGCAGGTACCTCTCTTCGAGCACCAGGGCGTCGCAGTGGCGGTGATGAGCTACTTCGGGAAGGTGGGCTTCGGCCTGATCGGCGACCCAGATTTGGTCCCTGACCTCGCTGCGTTCGCGCAGGCAATCGAGGAGTCCTTCGAGGAGCTGCGCGGGGCCGCCCTCACTCTCCGGAATTAAGGTTCGGTGTCGCCGCGTGGGGAGGGGCGCTATCGAGGGAACTCTGAAATTCTCTGGCGATCCCTAGGCGGCGGGCGCGATCCCTAGCGTTGCGTGGTGCGACTCGCTGGCACGCCCGACAGCCACCATGGCGGAAAAGTCCTCTCAGCGCCTCGCTTGCATGAGGCGGCCAAGCGCTTAGCGCCTAGTCACGGCGCGCCAGGACGACTCAGCGCTGAGCACACGGACCCGGCAGTATCTACGTCCGCGACGCGAGATGGCGCCTCGTCAGATGTACGACGGCTGCAGGTCCGGTGCCCAGCGCTCGATCCAGGCGCGCACACGCGCTTCGTTCTCGGCGGGAAAGACGTCACTCAGCCGGATGCAAACGTTGCCTTCGACGAGGTTCGGAGGGCAGGCAACGACGCGGCGGCTTCTGCGAACTACCTGGCACATCACCTCGGTCGCGTTCGCCGTGTCCGCGACCGTCCTTCTCGTCTGTGCGACGAT
>DAIOWK010000354.1:0-3751 GCA_036758525.1 Myxococcota bacterium | reverse complement strand
GCGGCGAAAGGTGGGAACCGGGCGGCTCGCAGGGAGCATTCCCCACTCTTCGCAGATTGCGCCGCAACCCGAGGCACCGAGCTCCGCAGCTCGCCGCGCGAGAAGCTTCGTCCGAGGGTCACGGCGCCCCCCGCTTCGCGCCCTTGCGATCGACGCGCAAGAGCGGGCCCGCAAGCGGAGGCTCGCAGGGGAGCGGGTCGGCAGTGCGGCTTCCCTATCTCTCCCAGTGGACACGCAGTGCGAAGATGGAAACGGGGCCGCGGTCTCGGTTGAAGGCGGGATTTGTCACGTACTGGTAGTCGACGGTGACAAAGATCCACCTGAGCTTGGCCGCGTAGTACGTTTCGAGCACGATTTCAGGGGAATAGTTGAGCGCTCCGTCTCCGAGGATGAACCCGAGCCCGCCGGCAGCGAGGTAGTGACGATGCGGGTAGGAAAGCATGCTCTGCACCGCACCCACGCCGAAGGTGTCCTCCGGCCGACTCCAGGCCGTACCCTTGAGACTGAGCCCGAGGGAGATGGCTCTGTCGATCTCGGTAAAGGCCCAGGTCTCGCTGTGCCCGTCGTTCCATCCCAGGCGAGCAAAGGCCCCAAGATCGTCGGTCAACTCTTGGTCAATGCTGAGCCCCCCTCCGTACTTCTCGCGCGGCTCGCGTGTAAAGGTGATGTCGGGCGCGGTTGGATTTTGTCCCAACGCCGCCACATAGCTTCCGGCGTTTGAGCGGTTCACGAATCCGAGCAGGCGTGCCACCCCCGGGCGCCCTCCCAGCGCGTACCTTCCTTCGAGCTCGACCGTGTGACCCCACGCGTTCTTGATGGTCCAATCCAAGTTTGGGCCATTCGCGTCCTTGGGCTCCATGAAGCCCCCGTAGCGAAAGGAAAAAGGACCGGTCTCGAGCTCGATCACGCCGCCAATCGTGTAGCCCTTGGTGTCGGCGGGATAGTCCCAGGCACCGTTCTCCATGAGCGCCCAGTTCAGAAACTGGGTCCGCGGATCGTGGCTGTAGCGGTTGTCATCGAAGATATCCGGAGCGGCGAGCTTCCCGAATGTGAGGATCAGATGGGTCGACTGCCGGGTGCCCGCGAAATGCAGTGGATCCGCAGCCACGCTTTCCTCTTCGCCGCCAAGATCGATGGTCTGGCGCAGGAAGAGCCGCGCGAGCGTGAGCTCGGGCACGATGGTGTCCGCCCGCGTGGCCTCCCCGTTGGGAAAGGCCGCAATCCCCAGCGTCTGGCTAAGGCCGGTACCCTGTGTCACTTCGGGAACCACGAAGAGCTCGGCTCCCTGCCAGAGCCTTCGGCCCACAAAAAGCGTCATGGTCACGGTCTCTTGGAACTCGCCCTGTGCCTGAAGGCTGTTTGCGCCCTCATAGGGAGATCGAATGGCGAGCCGACCCTGCCCTACGAACGTCCCTTGAGCGTGAATGCTCCAGTCGTCCGGAGAAAGGGAGAGGGGATCGAAGCCCGGCTCCTCGGCGGTTGCGATCCGCGGAAGAAGGCAGAGTCCAGCGAGGAGACCAAGCCAGAGCTTTTGCGCGACCATGCGTCTCCGACCGGAGCGAGGAGCGAGGACATCTGCGCGCCCGGCGGAAGCCTGCGGTGCTTCCAATCCGAGCGAGCAGTGCTCGCGTCGCCAAGCGATGGACCGTTTCGCGCGCGCAGCCTAGCCAACGAACCGGGATCGAGGCCCGTAAACCAGGCTCAGGCTGTGCGAACCCCGCCCCGCCCGAGACCCCGCGGATGCTCTTTGCGGGAGGCCGCTTGCCCAGGGAGATCAAGTAGCTTCGCACTGCTAGAGGGATATCTCATGGTCCATCCAAGGGAATTGCTATCTAGCACGGCCGCGAAGCAAGCGGCGCCGGCGGACTACAGGCCTTCTCGGTACAGGCTCACGACCTCGAGTAGACTGTCGACGGTTTCGCGAATCTTGGGGGAATCGTCATCCCTCGGCCCATGCCCGTCCTCCTCTTTGGGAGGTCGCAGGTCCTGGCGGCGCACAAAGCGGTCGATCACACGATAGAGCTGCTCCGCCGTGAGCTCCTTGCGCTTGCGGATCAGTCTTGCGGTAATGAAGTCGATGCTGTCCCCGGTGATCCGGTCGTAGCGGTTGATCGTCGCAGAGCGTCGTGCGAGTCCCCGAAGGACGTCCCTCCGGCTGCGCGCGGATTGCTGGGCGGCGATCGCGACCAGTTCGCAGTACGCGCGCTGAAACTCCCGTGCCATGCGCGCCCGATGGGGTGTCACCCTGCGATCGCGCCTTGAGGCGTAGCTCGAGGCCGCGATCCGCAGGATCTCGGTGCCGGGAAGCGGACGCCCCAGCGCCAGCAGACGCGCTGGCAGCTCACGCAAAAGATCGCGAGTACAGTAGAGCGCGTTCCAGGAGAGACCGTCCGGAACCCGATGCGGTCCCCGAGAGGAACGAGCGCGCTCGAACCAGGCGTGGGCCCGCCGCAGCCTCGCGAGCACCGGCTCTGCGCAGCGGAGAAGCTGCGGTTGGAGGGACGGATCAAATCCCAGCTTGTGAATGAACAGACGCTGTTTCGTTCGCTCAAACTCTTCATCGAAAAGACGGAGCACGGGGTCTTGTCGGAACGCGGCGAGCGGGGTCCTGCGTCCCCTGATCAATGTGTCCCGGATCTGTGCAAAGTTCTGGGCGATGTGGCGTGCCTTGCGCCGCTGCTCGGGGATCGTCGTAGACATCCGGTCTACGTCTTCGAAGCGGTACTCGCGATGGTAGAGGCCAAACTGTCGCACCGAGCCGTAGTCGATGATCCCGCCATTGGCGAGGATGTTGTCTCCGTCCCAATCCAGCCAACAAAAGACATACTCGCTTTCGAACGTCGCTGAGATGCGAGCGAACGTGCGCGCCGTCTCCTCTGCGAGATGGCGGTAGCGCGCCACCCCCTCGAGGGCTGGCCACTCGCCGTTGCCCACCCGGCGCTCGATGTACAAATCGATTGCGGCGCGCAGGGAAGCCAGATCGCCCCGCTTCGAGTGGACGAAGAAGTGCGAGGGACGCAAGAGACAGCGAGACGCGCGCACATTGATCGCGAAACCCTTCGGGAAGGCGATCACTGCAAGCACGCGCTCGGTGGCGATGGCGTTGCGGTGGAGGACCTCGCTCATGATCGCAGTGCCCAGTCCCTCGGCCAGCGCTGCGGTTCCGCAGCCGTACGACGCGTATCGATTGCCAGTCTTGAAAAAGCGCTTCTCGGCGGCCGTGGCCGGACAGAGCCGGGTCACTCCCGTCCCACAGCTCGACACGTCCCAGGTGACGCCGTGGGACCGGATACACCCGTTCCAGACGCTCCGGCCGTCGCCCGAGGTGCTCCCTCGCCGATCGGCGTGCTGGAGCTGCAGGTAGCGCGTGGCCATGTAAGTGCCCGCCAGACGATCTCGGGGCGGCACCTTGGTGTCGTGCTCGACGTCCCACTCGTTGATGATGACGAGGCTAAAGGTATCGAGGATGGCGCGCCGGAGAGCCGGTTTGCACTCGTCGGGGTGATCCTTTGGGAGAAGACCCATCTCGCGAGCCAGTGCGAAATTGAAGTAGGCAACCTCACCGCCGCGGCGACGCCGCGCGGGATAGTCCACATAGCCCGCCGGCACCGCGCTCTTCCACGGATGCGATCCGTTGAGCGTCCGGAAGCGGCGGTACGGCTCCATGTCGTGGGCACTCGAATGCCCCATCTCGGGCTCCCCGCGGGCAGCATCGGCGCCCGCGTGGCCGCGCTTGAGGGCGCAGCTACGC
>DAIOWK010000353.1:0-3751 GCA_036758525.1 Myxococcota bacterium | reverse complement strand
CGGTTCCGCAATCCGGCTAAGGTTTTCCGCGGAGATGCCGACACCCGTATCGCGAATGCACACTTCCAGTCCTCCGTCACTGTCCGTCCCAAGGCTCACCACGATCCTGCCACCTTGGGGCATCGCGTCGACGGCGTTGAGGAGGAGATTCAAGAAGAGCTGCTGGAGCTTCTCCGAGTCCCCGGAGATTTGTGGGGCCGGCGTAAAGCGCCGCTCCACCTCGACTCCCCGCCCGCGGAATCTCTCCTCCAGAAAGGAAAGTGAGTTGTCGAGGATGGGTGCAACGGAGATCGGAATGCGCACCGGATCGCGCGGCCGCGCGGTGTTCAAGAGCGCCTGAATGATGCGCGAGATCCGATCAATCTGCTCCCGGATCGTGCGTAGACGCCAGCGACCCCGTTCGTCGCTGACCGAGGACTCGAGCAGCTCGGCGTGGCCCTGGATGACGCCCATCGGCGTCCCAATTTCATGGGCCAGCCCCGCCACCAGCGTCGCCACAGAGGCGAGGTCCTCGGCAACGCGCGCGCGCCGCTCGGTCTGCCTGAGCTCCGCGCGCTGGCCGTCGAACTCCCGGGCCAGGCGCCGCCCCGCCGTCGCGAGCTCGCGGTTTAGGTACTCGAGTTCGCGGTCGTGGCGCGCCATGTAGCCTTCCATGGCGAGCTGCGCGTCGAGCATGAGCTGCTTAATGAGAGCGGAGAGCGTCCGCTCCGCACGGTGCAGGTCGGTTCGGTAGGTCTCGACCACGGCCGGCGCAAGAAGCGAGAAGTAGATCGCGTACGCCCCGAGGTACCAGCGCGGCTCAAGTCCGACGCGCTCGTGCGTCTCACCGATGGCGATCCGCTCGGCCAGGAACTCCTCCTCGTAGGAGGCACTTCCCAGAGACAGGAGGTACTCGCGCTGCTTGTCGAGGAGGCGCTCCTTCACCCGGGGCTCGCGCAGAAGCTCGCGGGTCCGTTCGAAGGACAGCAGATGGCGATAGAACGCGGAAACAAACGCATCAGCATGCTGCTCGAGCACCGGCCGAAGGGCTGTGAGGTAGCTCCGCTCTTCATCGCCGAGGCCGACGAAGGCCAATCGCTGAGCCGTGTCTTCCTTGACCATTCGATGCCCGTTGCTCTCCCGGTCCGCCGCGAATCGTGCGTGAACCGAAACTCACGACGGAGCGAGCCGAGCCCGGTGCGCCGCACCGGCCCCTGGGGCACGCCGACGCGATGGGGAAACGTGAACCGACGTGGAAGGGCGGGAAGATCGAGCCGCCGCGGTTGTTCGTTTGGTTGGGCGGCAGGGCCGCAATCGCCACACCCTCACACGCCGGAGCGCGCAGTATCCCACAGATTGCCGAGTGCATGGGATCGGTTCGCGCGATCGGCCGGTGCGACGGATTCCGAGGCGATTTGTCCCATGCGCCACCGTTCCCGCAGCAGATCCGAGAGACTCTCTTGATCCTGCGTGCCGAATTGCTTCAATGATTCCGACGCCGACTAGATTCACGGGAACGACAGACAGCTCGGGCGCCGCGTGATAGCCAAAGCCGCTATGCGCCTCGCCGATCTCGTGCGCCACGTCCAAGGCGCGTTACCCGACGGCCCCGTCGTGGACATCCTCCTCGAGCGCGCCGACCGCATCCTGGCGGCCGCCGGCGGGCGCAACTGCAAGCGCGTGCTGACCGACGCAGAGATCGCCCTGCTGCTTGTGGGCGATATGCCCAAGGATGCGGCATGAGGTGGCCGGCGCCGGAGCTTGACCCGTGTGAGGGGTCGCATCTTGGGGCAAGGACTCGCCGACGTCGGCAGCCTGCGCCCACTGGAGAACGCCAAGCCAAACATAGTGTATCTCAAGCGGTTGGAGATGTCTGTCGCGCAGGTGAGACAAAAAGGCTGGGGCGGCGTGATGGACTGGGAGACTCACGGCGCCAATGTATAAAGTCTCTCTCAAACGGTTGGAAATGTCTGTCGCGCAACTGACACAAGAGGGCTCGCGGGGACCGGCGCCGGAGTTCTGCGGCAAGCGTCTCGGATTCTGGAACGGGACGCTCGGCGGATTCGGTGCCGGGGCCCTGCGAAAACGATAAACGCGGAGCCTGGCCGAAGCATACACCGGAGAGGTAGCCGATGTTCAAATTTCGTGTAGGGCGTGAGGACGGGCCGGAGGAGGCGGCGTGAGCATCGCAGCATGGTGGTCGTCCCTGGGGATAATGATGCAGCTCAACGGGCGGTGCTCCTCGTCCGATCTGTCGCATGGGCCGCGACAGGCGCGTTGGGCAAAGGGGAGCAGTCCATGAAGAAGCTAACGGTCGAGGCGGGAGAGTCGTCGTGTTGATCCAGGAACTGACTAGGAAGGAGAGTCTGGACCTCCTGGCCCGTACCCATCTCGGCAGATTGGCGTGTGCCCAAGGGACTCAGCCTTACGTCGTGCCAATCTATTTCGCCTTCAACAAGAGCTACCTGTATAGCTTTTCCACCGTTGGGCAAAAGATCGAGTGGATGCGCACCAACCCGCTGGTCTGCGTCGAAGCAGACGAGGTGGTCAGCACCCACGAGTGGGTGAGTGTCATCGTCTTCGGTCGATACCAGGAGCTGCCCGATACACTCAAATGGGAAACTGCGCGAGAACATGCTCACAAAATGCTGCGACAGAACGCCACGTGGTGGGAGCCCGGTTATGTCAAAACAATCCTCCACGGCAAGGAGCGCCAGCTGGTGCCAGTCTTCTATCGCATCTCCGTCAGTCAAATCACCGGTCATCGCGCCACCCCTTGAGTCGGTGGCGCCCGGCAGACGCGTGGCGTGGGCACCCCGAGGTTGAGGCTCAAGGATGCGCTCTGCCGCGACTTCTCGAGTGGGGGTCGCACCCGAGAAGCCTGCGCTCCCTTACACTCGCGCGCGTCGAGTAACGTCGGCCCCGATGGCACGGCATGACGGAACCGGCGCCGAAGCCCTGCGCCAACCCGCTCGTAGAGGGATGCTTGGGCGAGCTCCTGGCGCCGGGGCTCGGCGGAAGAGTGGCGAAGGCGGAGCCGAACCAGCCTACACCCGAGAGACGACCGATGGTCAAATTTCGTGCAGCGCGCGAGGAACGGACGAAGGAGCCGGCGCCGGAGCTTGACCCGCCGTGGGTCACATCCTGGGGGGAAGGACTCGCGGCGTCGGCGGCCGCGCGCCATGGAGAACGCGAAGCCGAACCCAGTCTATCTCAAGCGGTTGGAGATGTCTGTCGTGCAGGTGACACAAAAAGGCTCGCAGGGGGCGGCGTGATGGACTGGCGCCGGAGCTTGACCGCGCAGATTCCGGTGGGAGCTCAAGGCGCCAGTAAAATTAAGTTTCTCTCAATTACTTGGAAATGTCTGTCGCGTGAGTGACACCGATGCTGAGGGGAGATTGCGAGACGAAAAGTCTCGACAGACGCCAGGGAGCGACGGTGCTGCGCGTGAGGACGGGCCGGAGGGGAGAGATTGCTGAACAAGCACGACGCGATTGAAGTACTCGAGGATCTGCGCGCCCACTACGAGCATCTTGCGCGACAGTGGGGACTCACAAACGACGGGTCTCTGTCGTTCGACCAGCAGCAAGGCATACGCTGCGGATTTCTCTGGGAAGTTGAAGCGCTGCGCATTGCAATCGTAGCACTCACGGTGCAAGAGCGAGCCGAAGAATGAAACCCAAGCCCCGCGCTTCGCACGGGCCACAGGGCAAGGAGGGGGGACACGATGGCGACGACGAGACGGGTGAAGACATGGGACGATGTGATGAGG
>DAIOWK010000352.1:0-3774 GCA_036758525.1 Myxococcota bacterium | reverse complement strand
TTACAAATCAGCCGCTCTACCGATTGAGCTACGCCAGCTTGTTGAGGAACGACGCGGACTATAGGCGCAGAGCTTCCACCCGGCAACGGCCCCGCCCGCGGGGTTGGCCCCTCTTCCGCTCGTCTGGTTAGGGTGAGCCGTGGCCAGCCCACAGCCGGGAGCGGCGCAGGATCTCAAACAGCAGCACGGCGGCGGCGGCCGAGACGTTGAGAGACGCGACGCGCCCTTCCATTGGGATCCGCAGGCGATGATCGAGACGGGCCTCCACTGCGGGACGCAGGCCCTTGCCCTCCGCGCCAAGAACCACCACCAGGTCCCCCTGAAAGGTGCGGTCGGGGGCCGAGAAGAGGTCGTCGCCCTCACTCGGGTCGGCCCCTACGGTCCAGAAGCCGTCCCCTTGGAGCTCTTCGAGGGCGCGTGCGAGGTTCGTCACCCGGGCCACAGGCAGGTGCTCGATCGCCCCAGCGCTCGCCCGAGCGACGGCTGCGCTGAGCGGCGGCGAGCGATGACGGGTCAGCACGAGGCCTTGCGCTCCGGCAGCTTCAGCAACCCGGGCGATCGCCCCGAGGTTTTGCGGGTCTTCTACCCCATCCAGAGCAACCAGCCTGCGCCGGCCCCGTTCTCCGCCCCGAAGTGCCGCGAGGGTACGCTCCGGAATGGGCCCCGCCTCAAGCACGACGCCCTGGGTTCGTGCGGACGGGCCCGCCCGCAGGGCAATCGCACCCCGGCTCACGAAGTCCACGGGGACCCCGGCCTCGTGGGCAAGGGCGGTCAAGTGTTCGACCTCGACGCCCTTTTGATCCACCGCCACGAGCAGCCGGCGGAACTTTCGGTGCCGGGCGCTCAGGGCTTCGCGGACGACATGCAAACCGAAGAGCGGCTCGCTCTCGCGCATGGTGGGACCCCGGCCGGAACGCAGCGCACTTTCGCAAAAGGCGGGAAAGCAGATTAGGGATCCCCATCCAGTAGCGGATGGACGCCCCGAGCTGCGGCCCTCCGATCAGGGATCGATCTTAGCTCGCAGCTCCTCAACCCCAGCGAGGAATCGGTCGGGCTCGGCGATTCCGGGATGGTTCTTGAGCTCGAATTCGACGTAGGACACGAGCTCGCCGAGGGCAGCACTGACTTGGCTTTCCCGGTCGCCGGCGAGGCGAAGAGCGCGGCCCGCCAGCTCCTCGGGATCGAGCACGCCGCCCGTGCCGACGGTCACTCCCTTCAAGAGCGCGGGGAAACGTTGGGCTGTCTCCTCCAGAACGCGCGTGAAACGCTCCCGAAATGCCGCGCCGCCTTCGACCGCGACGATCGGCGCACTGAGCTCCACCAGGAGCTTCAAATGATTCCCCACGCACCCCCGAACCATCTCCTCGTCGTGACGACGCAGATCCGCCTCGCCGAGAAACCCCTCGTCGTCCCGGGTGCGTACGAGCCGTACCGCTCCCACCAGGCGCAGGAGCTGGACGGTGCGGGCTGCCGACAGCGGATCGAGCCCGATGCGTCGGCAAAGCGCGGGGAACGCACGCTCCGAGCCGAGCGCGTCGAAGAGCGAACGCTCTCCGCCGGCGAGGTTCGCCTCCTTGCCTTCGACCGGTGCCAGGTGCACGCGGGGGTCTTCCAGCAGGGCCAGGAACTTGAGCAGCTCGTCACGACGCTGAATGCCCTCGGCGACGAGGCGCCGCGTGGGGAGCGACAGGCGAACCACGTTGTCGGGTTGGACGTCTCCCTCCCAAAGATAGACAGTGCCCGCCGTGTAGGAGAAGAGAGAGCGAACGATCTCCTCGACCTGGTATTTCACCCCGTGCCACAGTTCACGAGGGGTCAAGAAGCCGCGCTCGACGAGTGTTTTGCCGAAGCGGTCCGGCGGGTTGAAGCGTCGCTCCGCCTCGCGCAGCTGCTCGAGGGTAATCACTCCTGCACGCAGCAAGCACTCGCCAAGCCGATCGACACGCTGGTTGGAGCTCGCGAATACCACCTCGCCGCGGTGCAAAAAGACGCTCTTTGTGTGATCTCGGCAGGTAAAGAACAGAAAGCCGGACTTTCCGGCGCTGTGCACGACGCCAAGCAGATCGGCCAGAGGGAATGCCCGCACGTTTGCAGTGAAGACAAGCTCGTGGTCCCAGGGCAAGGCGGCGCTCGCAGGGCCGCCGCAGCGCTCGAGCAGGAGGGTCCGGACGCCCGCGTCCAGGAGCCGCACGGGCTCGTCCGGACCGAGGCCGAGTTGCTGGCGCAGCCGCTCGTCGATTTCCAGTTCACGGACCGGCAATTCGCCCATGCTTCCTCGCGCGGGGTGCGATCCTGAGCAGCGGTCCCCAGGCCTTCTTCGACGTGGTTGCGCTTCGGCTTGAGCCAGCTCCCTGCGTGTGCGTGGCGGCTCAAGCGGATCCTCGCTCGGCCGATGCCGTCAGTGGGGGGTGTCGTCATGTCCAATTCCGAGCGAGGCATCAATCGCCGTCGCTATCGCCGCCTTGCGCTGGCCCTCCCGGTACGGGTCTCGACCATCGACGCAGAGACCGACCCGTACACGGGTCGACCGTTCTTCCGCCTGTCGCGGGAGTGGTGCGGGAACGTTTCGCGGGGCGGCGTCTTCATCCGCACGCCTGAGCCCTTGGCGCCGGGTCGCCGAGTCCTGGTCGAGGTCGCGCTCCCCGACGGCACTCCGCTCGAGGCAACGGGGCGCGTCGCCTGGGCGCGGCGGGTACTCGCACCGCCGGGGGACCACGAGGAGGCCGGCGTTGGCATCGAGTTCCTCGGCGCGACAGCCGTGGGACTTGAAGCGCTCGAGCAGCTGCTGACGACGGGCGAACCCGAGGGACGCCCGCGACCGCCTGGCGCATGAGTTCCCGGCTTGAACCCCGCCCGGCGTTCCGGGTATGCTCGCGCGCGCCATGACCCCCCGCGGTGCGTACAAGATCGCGAGCCGCAATCGCAGCTTCGAAGCGTTTCTTGACCCGACGCTGCGAAGTGAGCGCCGCGTCCAGCGAATCTTGAGCTCCCTGCGCAACGAGATCGTGGAAGGTGGAGGCGGCGACCGCCTGCGCATCCGCCGCGTGCTGAAGGATCCGCGCGAGATCTACAGGTTGGAGCTCGACCTGCCCGAGCTCGGCTATCAGCGGACGACACTATTGGACCGGCAGGCGCTCGAGCGGCTGCTCGAGGCCGAGGAAGTGCGGGCCTTGGTGCGACCGTCCGCGCTCCACCGGTAGGATCGAGGTGCCCGGGGCAGGGATCGAACCTGCACGGCTCGTGGCCAGGCGATTTTAAGTCGCCCGCGTCTACCGATTTCGCCACCCGGGCAAGAGCCCAAGACCAGCCATCCGGAGTTCCGGAGCGGCAGCAGGATAACAGCTCATCGTGTTCCACGGGAAGAAGATCGTCGTCGTGATGCCCGCGTACAACGCGGCGAAGACGCTTGAGCGGACGTATCGCGAAGTGCCGCTCGACCTCGTCGACGAGATCGTGGTAACAGATGACGCGAGCAGCGACGATACGGTTCGCGTCGCCCGTGAGCTCGGCTTGCGGACCCTGGTCCACCAAAAGAATCTTGGCTATGGGGGCAACCAAAAGACCTGCTACGGGGAGGCCTTGAAGCTCGGCGGCGACGTCGTCGTGATGCTGCACCCCGACTATCAATACCCTCCAACACTCATCGCCCCGATGATCAGTATGATCACCGATGGGCCCTACGACGTGGTCCTCGGCTCCCGCGTGCTTGGGGGGCGAGCGCGCGCCGGCGGCATGCCACTCAACAAGTATGCTTCGAACCGATTTCTCACGGCG
>DAIOWK010000351.1:0-3789 GCA_036758525.1 Myxococcota bacterium | reverse complement strand
CCTCGATGAAGTAGAACCACGAGTTCCGTGCGCACTTACCGGGCCCAAACAGGATCGGCGACATCTCGTAACTGTCGAAGATGATCGCCTTCCCCTCACGGTCGTTCTCCGGCAGCTTCGTCCCAGCGAGAGCCGCGAAGGTCGCCATGAAGTCCAGACCGCCGACGATGTCGTAGTTCTTGGAGCCGGCCTTGATCTTCGGACCCCAGAAGATCGCGGGGACGCGGGGATGAGGATCGCGGCCGCGCCCGTCTGGGGTTTTGCACTTGGCGGCTACCGCGGAGGGGAGCGACCGCAGGTCGCCGCCAGGTTACACCGCTAGCGGTTCGAACTCGCGACCGAGCCGTGGATCTCGTGATGCCGCCCCGTGTTTAGCTGTGCCGCGAGCGCCAGCACGGCATCGATGTAGGCGTCGGAGCGGTTGTAGCTCCAGATCACGGCGCGCTGCTGCGCGCGGCTTAGGCCGGGGCGCCACCCGTGGGCCTCCAAGAAGCGGGCGGTCGAGGCCGCGGCATCGTCTATTTCGAAGAGGTCCACGCGACCGTCGCCGTTCCCGTCCTCCCCATAGCGCTGATAGCTTGTGGGAAGAAACTGCGGCGCGCCGAAGGCGCCAGAGGGCGAGCCTGTCATGTCAAGCGGTTGCATTCCGAGGGTCCCCGCCACTTGAAAAGTTGCCCGCACCTCGGGATAGAACATCTGGTCGAGAACCTGTGCCCTTGCCCGAACCAGGGCGGCGATCCCCTCGTCGACGACGCCCTCGCGCGTCGCGTGACGCTCGACGTTGGCCGCGAGATTCGCAGGCTCGTTGGCCATCGCGAGGCGCGCGAGACCCGGAAGCACAAGACTAGACCCCGTATTCCTGCCGCAACGCGTCTCCACGTGCAAGATGGCGGCGATCACCTCCGCGGAGACGCCGTAGGTCTGCTCTGCCGCCTCAAGGGCCTTTGTGTTCTCTTCGCGGCACTCCCGCGCCAGGTGAACGCTCTTGCGGGTCAAGACCTCCCGGTAGAGGGCCTTCGACTCCCGCGGCTCCAAGCTGAAGAAAAGGCCATCGAAGGCAGGGACGCGCGGGTCGGCGAAGGCCCCTGCCACCTCCGTCCGGTCGAGGCCGTCGCTCACCAGCCGCTCGACCAAATAGCCCCACCCTTTGGCGGCGGCGATCCGATCCAACCCTTCCGAGTCGTCAGTGGCTGCAAGGGGGGGGTCGGGGGCCTGCGTCTCCACAGTGTCTGAGGCGCCCGCCGGGCGACCACCACTTGCGCATGCAACAACGAGAGCGAGCACAACAGCAAAGCCGCCAGCGCGGTGCCTTCTGGTCAAGTTTCGGAGCCTCCACCTACAGCTTGCACGCCGCCGCACGTCCCGTCTAGCCCCCCCGTTTGCCCTCCTTTGTGGGTGCCATCTGAGGGGCGGTAGGTGCCGCAACTTCTCCCTTCGAGGCGCACCGCCCCGAAGATCTCGTCTTCGGCAAGTTCAACCAAAAAAAACAGAAGCGGGACTAACGCGCGAAGAGGCGGGTCCGGTCCGCGGCTCCGAGGAGCTGGAAGGCGCCCGGAGGGAGATCGCCGAGGGAGAAAAGACCGATCCCCGCGCGCACGAGGCGCAGCGTGGGATGACCGACGGCGGCGGTCATCCTGCGCACTTGGCGGTTTCGCCCTTCGCGCAGGACGAGCTCGATCCAAGCGTCGGGTACCCTCTTGCGCTGACGCACGGGAGGCGTGCGCGGGGGGAGCCCAGCCGGAGGCTCGATCCGGCGAACCAGACAGGGACGGGTCCTGCGGGCGTCGATCACGACGCCTCTCGCGAGCGCTGCCAGCGCGGAGTCGTTTGGAACGCGTTCCACCTGAACCCAGTAGGTCCGAGGATGGCCTCGCGCCGGGTCCAAGAGCTCGTGGGTCACGCGAGGCTCGTCGGACAAGAGCAGGAGCCCCTCGGAGTCCGCATCGAGCCGCCCGACTGGATAGACCCGGGGCGGGAATCCGAACCCGGCAAGGGTCGGGCGGGGGCTCCCGTCCTTCGTGAAGCGCGAGAGCACACCGAAGGGCTTGTGGAACGCGAGAAGCATCGTCCCGCGGCTCGCCTCCTCTCTCCGAGCTCTCCGGCTGCGAAAGACGGTGCCCGAAGCCCGACCCCACTGCGCCCCAGACCGCGAGCCCGGGCCTTCGCACTAGGCCATGAAGAAGCTCTTGATGCCGTGGAGTCCGAGTTGAAACCCGATGGCCAGCAGGATCAGGCCCATGAAGCGGGTGAACAGGCGCCGTACCCGCGGCGTGATGAGACGCTCCTGTGCAATCACCAGGAGCAGCATCGTCCAGAGCACGACGGCGGTGACGACCGATGCCACAAGGGCCTCGAACGGCAAGGGTCCCGTCGACTGCGTTACCGCGAGCGTGATCACGGTGGTGATGGCTCCGGGTCCAGCGACAAGGGGCATCGCGAAGGGAACGAGAATGCGGTCCCGGGGGTCCTCGTCGCCCGGCGCCTCGCGGTGAATCTGCGTGGCCTCTCCGCGCAGCATCTCGAGCCCCATGAGCGCAATCACGAGGCCCCCGGCGGCCTGAAACGAGGCAATCTGCAACCCGAAGAGTGCCAGCATCCGACGCCCCACCAGGGCAGAACCCGCGAGGATCACCAGCACTGCAACCGAAGCCAGGCCCGCTGCCTGCCGCTTCTCCGCGCGCGAGAGCCCATCGACGAACAGCAAGAAGAGCGGTGCGCTACCCACCGGATTTGCGACCGCGAGCACCGCTGCGACGGCTTGGAGCAGCTGCTCGCTCAGCTAGACGCCCGAGCGCGTAGGGCGAGCGAAACAAGCGACGCCCCGCTGAATAGGAAGTTGATCCCGACGAGCGTGCCGAGCGCCCAGATCGCGGAGCCCGGGAGCTGGCTCCAGATGATCGCGCCGGCGAACACACCGAGAACGCCCGAGACCAGCACCCAGCCCCATCCCTCGGCCGGGCGAAGATGGAGACCGAGCCACATGCGCACGCCACCCTCGACGAGAAGGAAGACCGCAAGGAAGAGGGTGAGGGTGAGCGCGCCACTCATCGGGTAGAGGGCGATCGTGCCGCCGGCTGCGAGATAGAGGAGTCCGCTCAAGAGGTGGAGAAAGAAGCCCTTGGCCCCACGACCCTGGAAGGCATGCACGACCTGAGCGACGCCGGCCGCCAGAAAGAGCCAGCCCACAAAAATCGCGCTCGCCACAGTTCCGAGAATCGGCACGCAGATCGCGAGGGTGCCGAGGACGATCTGCACCCCTCCGAGGGCCAGGAGCCAGCCCGAGTGGTGTCGAAGCACGTCGGAAAGAGAGGTCGGAACTCTAGCGTCCATCATCTACTGCTTGATCCGCCACGCTGCGGTGGTGCGTAGAGCGGATTCTACAGGGCTTGCTCCGGCGATCGTGAGCCAAGATCGCATGACAGTCCTCCTCGTCGAGCGCTTCGGGGGTTCTCGCGATCATACCCGCGTGAGACACGCCGCGGGAGCACCCTCCTGGCACCGCAGACGAAAGTCTTGGGAGCCGAAGCCCTCACCCGGGTACGCGCCTGGTGCGCTAGACCGGCTCGAGATCCACCGTGAAGAGCACCGCACCGGAGAGATCCCGGAGAGAGACGGTCAAGACCTCCGTCGCCCCGTCGATCTCTCCCACGCCAAAGAACTGCAGGCCCTCGCTCGGTGGACGGTTTTGAGCCATCCCCTGCGAGACGCTCTGAAAGCGGATTTGGGGACCGAAGGTCGCATCCAGCTCGTTGGGTCCGAACGTACCCGCGTGGATCGGTCCCGCGACGA
>DAIOWK010000350.1:0-3792 GCA_036758525.1 Myxococcota bacterium | reverse complement strand
CCTCCGTCAGGGCTTTGCGGTACGTGCGCAGGAGATGCGCTTCCGTGCGCGCCGCCCTCTCGACCTCGACCGCGGTTGACACCCCCCCTCGTGAGACCAACGTTCCCAGGGCTGCGCCCACGTGACGTGGGTGCGGCGCTTCACCCTAAGGGAGAGAGAGACCCATGGCGGACTCGGGAAAGGTGATCGGCATCGACCTCGGCACGACGAACTCGGTCGTGGCGGTGATGGAAGGCGGGCAGCCCGTCGTGATCGCCAACGAGGAGGGCGGGCGCACCACCCCCTCGGTGGTCGCGTTTACGGATGACGGGGAACGCTTGGTCGGCGCGATCGCGAAGCGCCAAGCCGTCACCAACCCGAAGCGGACGGTCTACTCCATCAAGCGCTTCATGGGGCGTCGGCGGAGCGAGGTGCCCGAGGAGATCCGCCTGGTGCCCTACGAGGTGGTGGAGGGCAAGGAGGGCGCGGCGGCGGTCAAAATCGACAACAAGACCTACACGCCCCCGGAGATCTCTGCCCTCATCTTGCAGAAGCTCAAGCGAGCCGCCGAGGCGTATCTCGGCACCAAGGTGAGCGGAGCCGTGATCACGGTTCCCGCGTACTTTAACGACGCCCAGCGCCAAGCGACCAAGGACGCCGGTGCGATTGCCGGTCTTGACGTGAAGCGGATCATCAACGAGCCGACGGCCGCTGCCTTGGCCTACGGCCTCGACAAGAAAAAGGATGAGAAGATCGCCGTCTACGACTTCGGCGGCGGCACCTTCGACATTTCGATCCTTGAAGTTGGCGAGAACGTGGTCGAGGTGAAGGCGACCAACGGGGATACGCACCTTGGCGGCGACAACCTCGATCAGCGGATCATCGACTACCTGGTCGCCGAGTTCAAAAAGGACCAGGGGATCGACTTGTCCAAAGACGCGATGGCGATGCAGCGTCTGCGGGAGGCCGCGGAAAAGGCGAAAATCGAACTCTCGAGCGCCCAGACCACGGACATCAACCTGCCGTTCATCACGGCCGACCAGAGCGGCCCGAAGCACCTCAACATCAAGCTCACGCGTTCCAAGTTCGAGCAGCTCGTAGAAGAGCTGATCGACCGCTCCCTCGGGCCGTGTAAGCAGGCCCTCGCGGACTCCGGGCTCAATCCCTCGCAGATCGATGAGGTGGTGCTGGTGGGCGGCTCGACCCGCATTCCCCTCGTCCAGCAGAAGGTGAAGCAGCTCTTTGGAAAAGACCCGAATCAAACCGTGAACCCGGACGAGGTGGTCGCGGTCGGAGCGGCGGTCCAGGCCGGTGTGCTCTCGGGCGAGGTGAAGGACGTCCTTCTGCTCGATGTCACCCCGCTGTCGCTTGGCATCGAGACGCTGGGCAGCGTCATGACCAAGCTCATCGAACGCAACACCACAATCCCGACCCGCCGGAGCCAGACCTTCTCGACAGCGGCGGATAGCCAGCCCCAGGTGGAGATCCGGGTGCTCCAGGGCGAGCGCGAGATGGCGCGCGACAACCGCGAGCTCGGGCGCTTCATCCTCGACGGCATCCCGCCCGCCCCGCGCGGGCTCCCGCAGATCGAAGTCACCTTCGACATCGACGCGAATGGGATCCTCGCGGTATCGGCCAAAGACCGCGCCACAGGGAAGGAACAGTCGATTCGCATCGAGGGGTCGGGTGGTCTCAAGAAGGATGAGATCGAGCGCATGGTCAAGGACGCCGAAGCCCACGCGAGCGAAGACCACGCTCGGCGGGAGCGGATCGAAAAGAAAAACACCCTCGACTCGCTGATCTACCAGGCGGAGAAGACGCTCCGCGACAACGCGGAGAAGATCGGGGGCGACGAGAAAGCTCAGCTCGAGGGCGTGCTCGCCGACGCCAAGAAGGACCTCGAAAGCGACGACGCCGCAAAGCTCGAGGCTGCGCGCCAGCGCGTGGAGCAGGGCCTGCACAAAGTGGCGGAACAGCTCTACAAGACGCAGGCAGGTGCGGAAGCCGCAGGAGCCTCGGGCGGGGGCGCCGCACCGGGTGCGTCGCAGGGGAGCAAGCAGGAAGGCGACGTGATCGATGCCGAGTACACCGAGGAGAAACGCGGAGAGTAGCCGCGAGAGGAGCGTGTGGATCCCAAGTCGCGGACAGACCCCTTCGCGGAGCTTTTCGGCGAGTTTGCGGAGCGGCTGCGTGGAGACCGCTGGCAGCCGGCGATCGATGTGTTCGAATCGGAGAAGTCGATCTGCGTGCGATTCGAGCTCGCGGGCGTCCGAAGCTCGGACGTACGCGTCACGGTCGATGGGGACGTGCTGCGCGTCACGGGGGTGAGAAATCCGCCGCCCGACAGCGACGTGCAGCGCCTTCATCAGATGGAGATCGCGTTCGGCCCCTTCGAGCGCGTCGTGCGGCTGTCTGTTCCGTTCGATCGCGACGCGGTTTCCGCCCATCTTGAAGAGGGCTTTCTGACGGTGAGTCTTCCCAAGCGTCTCCCCCAGCGCCGGCGAATCGAGGTCGAACGGTGACCGAACAGGACGCCCCCGATCGCGATCGGCCGACGCCCGTCCCGACCTCGCGCAGCGGAGGGGAGGGGGGCACCGAGGTAGTCGTCCGCACCGACGGCGGCGATGACGAGCCCGAGCGGATCGATTTGCCCGAAGCGCTGCCGGTCCTCCCGCTCAAGAACACGGTCCTCTTCCCGTTTCTGCTTTCGCCGCTGCTCGTGAACTCGGCTCGGTCCAAGCGTCTGATCGAGCACGTGCTCCTTACTCCCGAGCGTCTCATGCTCGCGGTCGCCGTGAACCGCGAGCTCGAGGGCAGCCCCGGCCCGGACGACGTGCACCGGACGGGCAGCGTGCTGCGCGTCGTAAAGATGCTGAAATTCCCCGACGACTCCTACCGCCTTCTTGTGCAAGGTGTGACGCGCGCGCAGATCGAGAGCTTCCTCGAGGAGAAGCCTTTCCTGCGCGCGCGCGTGCAGCGCGTGGAGGAGACAGGCGACGTCCGCTCGGTCGAGGTGACCGCGCTCTCGCGCAGCGTGGCGCAGCAGTTCGGCGCCCTTGTGACGGAGAGCCCGAAGCTCGCAGATGAGCTCCAAAACCTGGCTGCGAACATCGATGACCCCTCGAAGCTCGCCGACCTCGTGGCCTCGAATCTCGATATCTCGGTCGCGGCGAAGCAGGAGATGCTGGAGGAGCGCGACGTCCCCACACGCCTGCGCCGCGTGCTGGCCGAGATCGCTCGGGCGCGGGAGGCACTGAAGATCGAAAGCGAGATCCGCGAGAAAGTCCAGAGCGAGATGGGTCGCACCCAGCGCGACTACATGCTGCGGCAACAGCTCGATGCGATCCGCCGCGAGCTTGGCGAGAGCGAGGAGTCTGACGCCGAGCTGAGCCGTCTGCGCGAGCGGATCGAGGCGGCCGGGATGCCCGAGGAGGCGCAGAAGCAGGCGCTTCGTGAACTGGACCGCCTCGCTCAGATGCCGGCTGCTGCAGCCGAGCACGGCGTCATCCGGACCTACCTCGAGTGGATGGTCGAGCTGCCCTGGTCCAGACAGACGGAGGATCGCCTCGACGTCCTGGAAGCGCGGCGGATCCTCGATGAGGATCACTACGACCTCGAGAAGGTGAAGGACCGCATCGTCGAATACATCGCGGTGCTCTCGCTAAAGCGTGACTTGAAGGGGCCGATTCTCTGCTTTGCCGGTCCACCGGGAACGGGCAAAACCTCCCTTGGCCGCTCGATCGCGCGCGCGCTTGGACGCGAGTTTGTGCGGGTCTCCTTGGGCGGCGTGCGCGACGAGGCGGAGATTCGAGG
>DAIOWK010000349.1:0-3816 GCA_036758525.1 Myxococcota bacterium | reverse complement strand
GGAGGCCTACGAAGAGCTCGTGCGCAAGAACGGAGGCCGCATGCTGGCCGTGGCCAGGCGTCTGCTCTCTAGCGAGGAGGACGCGCGCGATGTGGTTCAGGATGCGTTCCTGTCGGCCTTCCGCGCGCTGCCGCAATTCGAGAGCAGCTGTCGGCTCTCGACCTGGCTCCACCGGATCGTCGTGAACGCGGCGCTCATTAAGTTGCGATCGCGTCGGCGACACCCGGAGGGATCGATCGAGGAACTCCTTCCCCGGTTTGACTCGGATGGCCATCGCATCCCGGGAGACGTACCGGAACGCAACCTCCAAGATGTGAAGCTTGCGCAAGACGAGCTGAGGCAGGTCGTACGCCGCTGCATCGCGCAACTCCCCGAGCGGTACCGGACCGTGCTCGCACTTCGAGACATCGAGGAGCTCTCGACAGAGGAAGCGTCCGAGCATCTAGGTCTCTCGCGTGACGCTGTGAAAACCCGCCTTCACCGCGCGCGCCAGGCGCTCCGGAGCCATCTGCAGATCGAGCTTGTCACGCATGCCTGAACGCGCATGAATCCTCGGCGCGGGTGCGGCATCGAAGCGCCGTACCCCACTCACGGGGCGATCGAATCCACCAGGAGGTCTTCTACATGGCATCTCGAATCAACTGGAAGAGCGCGGTCCTTGCGTCGGCAGTGGCCGGCCTCTTCATCTCTGGGTCGCACGTCGCCGTCGCGGCCGACGAATCGCACGAGGGCAAGGTGAAGTGCGAAGGGGTGAACTCATGCAAAGGCCAGGGCTCCTGCAAAACTGCGCACAACTCGTGCGCGGGACAGAACGGGTGCAAGGGCCAGAGCCACGTCTGGCTCACGCAGGAAGAGTGCGATGCCGCGAAGGCCAAGCTTCAGAAGAAGTGACACGAGAGCGGTGCGGGCCGATCTCCTCGCGGCCCGCACCTTATCTATCTCGCGGAAAGAAAGGGATCATTGTGATGCGGGCTCACCTCAGACTCCTCACCGCGCTACCGCTCCTCTTGGCAGCGACGCAGAGCCTCGGTGCCGATGAGCTCGCGACGAAGAAGGTGTTGTCGCTCGCGGCAGCGAAGAAGGTCGCTGCCGTCGCCGAAGCGGAGGCGAAGAAGGGCGGCGCGGGCGGCGCCATCGCCGTGGTCGACGATGGCGGACATGTGCTCCTGGTCGAGCGGCTCGACGGCACGTTCGCGGCTGCTTCCAACATTTCGATCGGCAAGGCGCGCTCCGCCGCGAACTTCCGAAAGCCGACGAAGGACTTCGAGGACGCCATCAAGGGCGGACGAACCTCGCTCGTCGCGAACCCCGAGCTGCTGCCGCTCCAGGGTGGCGTACCGATCGTGGTGGACGGCCAGGTGGTGGGTGCGGTGGGTGTCGCGGGCGCAGCCAGCGCTCAGCAGGACGAAGAGATCGCACGCGCAGCCGCCAGCGCATTGTCGGCGCCGCGGTAGGCGATCGCGATGCCTAGACCTGTGTTGATCGCGATTCTTTGCACGATCGCTCTTGCGCCAACCAGTGCGTTCAGTGCAGAGCCCGAAGTGACCTACATCCCGGCCGCGCAAGTCACCGCCACCTTTGCAAAGGGTGCCCCGCTACTCGAGCTCTCGGACCTCAAAGTGCACGCGAGCCGGCGGGAGACGCCCGGCCTCGTGGAGGTACACCAGCGGGATACGGACGTCCTCTACGTGCTGGAGGGCTCGGCGACCCTCGTGACTGGGGGGCGCATGGTGGACGGGAAAACCGTTGCAAAGGATGAGCTCCGCGGCAGCTCGATCGAGGGCGGCGAGACGCGTCGCATTGAAAAAGGGGATGTGATCGTCATTCCCCGCGGCGTCCCCCACTGGTTCCGAGAGGTTCCCGCACCACTCACCTACTTTGCGGTTAAAGTGACAGGGCCGCCGGTACTCTCCCAATGAAGCGATCGCTGGCGCTCCTTGCAGCGGGGCTCTTCCTCTCGGTGGTTCCGGTTTCGGCGGGCCAAGCCGCGTCCTCAGCGATCGGCGAAGATTCGCCTCCGCGCGGAGCGCCCGCAGCCACAATCGACCTCATGACGCAAGAGGGCGTGCGTCTTACGCAGGGAGAGTGGCGCTACTCGGATACGCGGATCATCGAGGTGACGCATCGAGCGCCTGGTTCGGACGGTCAACCCACGGGTGACCCGGTTCGCACGTACGACTATGAGCCTCATGCCGGTCCAGCAGACTTCGACGATTCCGGTTGGGCGGTGATCGAGCCCAAACGCTCGCCAATCGCCGGTCTACGGGGCGCCTGTGCTTCAATTGGTATCGCCTCAAGCTCACCGTGCCGCCACGAATCGGCCAAGTGAACCCAACCGGCATGACCGCAGTGTTTGAGACCACGATCGACGACTATGCCGAGGTGTGGGTCGACGGAGAGCTGCCGCGTTCACTCGGCCAACGTGGGGGCTCCGTCATCGCCGGTTGGAACGCTCCCAATCGGCTCCTGGTGGCGCATGCCGTGAAGCCGGGTCAGCAGATTCAGCTCGCGATCTTCGGCGTGAACGGGCCGCTCTCCGATCCGCCTGCGAATTTTATCTGGGCACGCGAGGCGAAGCTCTCGTTCTACCGAGGCGGCGCTCCCGGGCCGATGGCGATCACGCCTCGCGAGGTGAACTTCGAGCTCGAACGGGCGGATCCAGGGCTGGACGCGATCGTGCCGCCAAACCCGAAGGTCTTCAAGCTCGCCGAGGGATTCGAGTTTACGGAGGGGCCGATCTGGGTCCGCGAGGGGGGTTTTCTTCTCTTCAGCGATCCCAACCACAACACCATCTATCGTTACCACGAGGTGGACGGGCTCCTTTCTGTATTTCGCAAGAAGAGCGGCTATGCGGGCGCCGATATTGCCGAGTACAGCCAACCGGGCTCGAACGGCCTAACGCTCGACCCCCGAGGCCGCCTCACAATCGACCAGCACGGGAATCGCCGCGTCGTGCGTCTTGAGCGGGACGGTTCGCTGACCGTGCTCGCGGATCGCTACGAGGGCAAACGGCTCAACAGTCCGAACGACCTCGTATACCGCTCGGACGGAACCCTGTTCTTCACGGATCCCCCTTTCGGGCTTCCGAGGTTCTTCGAGGACCCGCGCAAGGAGCTGCCCTATAGCGGCGTATTTCGCTGGAAGGATGGCGAGTTAAAGCTCGTGAGTGACGAGCTCAAGGGACCGAACGGGATCGCGTTCTCGCCGGATGAGAAAACGCTCTATGTGGGGGACTGGGACGAGAAGAAGAAGGTTGTCATGCGCTGGGATGTCGCGCAGGACGGCACGCTCTCGAACGGCGGGGTGTTCTTCGACATGACTGGTGCGCCTGGCGAAGACGCGATCGATGGCATGAAGGTGGACGAAAAGGGCAACCTGTATGTGTCCGGTCCAGGAGGTCTGTGGATCCTTTCGAGCGATGGAAGGCACCTCGGAACCCTGCAGGTTCCCAAGCACCCACACAATCTAGCCTGGGGCGGAGAAGACGGCCGGAGTCTCTATCTCACCGCGCAGAGCGCGCTGTACCGAGTCCGGCTGAACATCCCGGGCATCCATCCTTAGGTCGCAAGGGCAGGAAGTGGGGAGTTTGTGATGGACGAGGCTATCGAGCGGAATCGAATGCTGTCCGGGGAACTATACCTTGCGAGTGATCCGTTTCTGAATGCAAGGCGCCAACGCGCTCGGCGCCTCTGCAGGCTGTACAACTCAGTCTCGGAGTACGATCCGGCGCGCCGGAACGAAATCCTAGGTGAGCTTTTCGGAAAGATCGGTGCCCGCGCAGATGCGAGTGGGTCGATGCGGGGCGGACTTTCAAGT
>DAIOWK010000348.1:0-3817 GCA_036758525.1 Myxococcota bacterium | reverse complement strand
AGGACTGGCCGCTATTCAGGAAGCAACCTCGGACGCCGCCCACGACGGCAGCTTGGAGGTCCGCGTCGTCGAGAACGATGTTGGCGGACTTGCCCCCGAGCTCTTGGGTCACGCGCTTCACGGTGGGAGCCGCCGCCTGCGCCACGAGGATCCCGGCACGGGTCGAGCCGGTGAAGGAAACCATGTCCACGCCGGGATGCGACGCGATGGCGGCCCCCACGGTTGGGCCATCGCCGTTCACGAGGTTGAACACACCCGCGGGCACGCCCGCTTCGTCGAAGATCTCCGCGACGATCACCGCGTTCAGCGGGGCGATCTCGCTCGGCTTCAGCACGACCGTGCATCCGGCGGCAAACGCGGGAGCCACTTTGCACATGATCTGGTTCACGGGCCAGTTCCACGGCGTGATGAAGCCACACACGCCCACCGGCTCACGCGCGATGAGCGTCGATCCACGCACCTCGCCGAACTCGTATGCCTTCAGCACTTCGATCGTCTGATTCAGGTGGGCGATCCCCGTCGCCGCCTGCGCGGCCTTGGAGAGCCAGATCGGTGCTCCCATCTCCGTTGAGATCGTGCGTGCGATCTCTTCGTAACGCTTCTGATAGACGCGTACGATGTCTTGGAGGAGCGCTATGCGCTCTTCTTTCTTCGAGCGCGAGAAGGTCTCGAAAGCAGTGCGTGCCGCCGCCACCGCGCGGTCCACGTCTTTGGCGCTTCCGAGGCTGATCTTCCCGATCGGTTCCTCGGTCGCGGGATTGATCACATCAATTGTGTGCTTTACCGCGGGCTCGACCCACTGCCCGCCGATGTAGAACTTCAGGCACTCCGTCATGTCTTCCTCCGGCCGTGCTTACCTTCAGGACCGATTGTTTCGGGGGATCGCAGCACAGCTGCTCCCGGGGCGACTATACCTCAGGCGCCTGCGCGCGGGTCGCGCGGCACCCACTTCCGCGGCCGCCAGCTCCGCCGAACACGGAGCCCCGTCGATCGCCCGCGCCCGCGCGACCGAGAGGCAGGGCCGCGAGGGCGCTCGCCGCCCGAGCGGGAGAGCCTTGACCGAGAAGGGCGTTGGCGAAGGGCGCCTTTACGGCGGGAATCGCCCAGCAGCCGCCAGCACGCAGACCCTTGCGGAGGGGCTGCGTATCGTGGGAGAGTGCCACCCGGGACGAGGTCCGGCGAGACCCCGTCCGCCCAGCGCTGGAGAGCTTGCACGTGGATCCGATTGTGGACGGGGAGGGGACGTCCTCATGACTTTCGAGAAGGCTACTGCACGCTACGAAGCATGGCTCCGGCAGCACTTTGCCCTTGTGGCCCCTGACCTGCGTCTTAAGCACGCGCGCATGCGCGAAGCTCGCTTCTCGTTTTTGCGCGCCACCTACTACCGATGGGCGCAGGTCTGGCCAGAGCTGTGCACTGACCTTGCTGGGGCACCGCGCGTCCTCGCGGTAGGGGATCTCCATGTCGAGAACTTCGGCACCTGGCGGGATGCCGAGGGAAGGCTTGCCTGGGGCGTGAATGATTTCGACGAGGCATGGCGGTTGCCCTACACGCATGACCTCGTGCGCCTCGCCACCAGCGTCGCGATCGCGATCTCTGAGACCCGACTGCGGATCGACTTCCCGGTGGCCGCTGAGACAATTCTCGAAGGCTACAGCGCTGGCCTGGCGGAAGGGGGAGCGGCATTCGTGCTCTCCGAGCACCACGGCGCATTGCGTGACATGGCCCTCCAGCGCCTTCGCGACCCCGAGCGGTTCTGGGAGAAACTGGACGCGTTGCAAACCTACCGCGGCCAACTGCCGAGAGGGGCAGCGAAAGCCCTTGCGGAGGTATGCCCCGAGAGTGCGAGCGGCGAGCGCGTTGCGCGGCGCGTGGCGGGGCTCGGGAGTCTCGGGAGACCACGCTTCATTTGGCTTGCGAATTGGCAAGGCGCGCGGATTGCGCGGGAGGTCAAGGCCGCGGCGCCATCCGCGTGCTACTTCGCGGAGGGCGGCGGAGGTAGGGCTCCGATCCAGTACGACAAGATCGTGAAAGGGGCGATTCGCAGCGCAGATCCCTTCCTGGCATGCCCGGGACGCTGGGTGGTGCGTCGCCTTGCCCCCGACTGCACGCGCATTGACCTGGCGGACCTCCCCGATCAGCGCGACGAGCTGCGTTTGGTGCGCGTGATGGGCTTCGAGACCGCCAACGTGCACCTTGGAACGGCCAAACCGCGCATGCTCCTCGCGGACCTGAAGCGACGCCCACGGTCCTGGCTGAGGCGCGCGGCGCTGGTCATGGCCGACCAGGTGGAGCGAGACTGGAGCGCCTTTCGCAGGGCGGCCCGGCCTTGAGGGCGGGCGCGGGAGAGCCCCGCGGTCGGTCCCAACCAGGGCTTTGGGATTTCTTCATTTCGAGCTTGTCTCCTCCCGGGGCCTCGGGTATTACCGCCGCGATCCAAATCCGGTCGTCGCGTACCGCCCCCAAGGTGCTCGGCTTGGTCCGTCCACGGATCTCTTCTCGCGACTGAGAGGAGGGCGATGAGAGTTCTCCAGGTGGGTCTCGGCCGCTTCGGGCAGAGCCACTTACGCTGCTGGCGCAAGCTGGCTGTCGACCTTCGGGTGTGCGACCGCGACCCCTCGCGCCTTGCCGCGCTCGAGGAGCCGTCCTCCCCCGATTGGCGGGCTCTCCTCGATGAGGCGGAGTGTGTGGACGTGGTGACCTCGGCGAACGCGCACGAAGAGATCGCGCGGGCGGCTCTCGAGAGGGGCAAGCACGTGCTGGTCGAGAAGCCGATCACCCCCACCGCGCGAGAGGGTTTCGAGCTGGCGAACCTGGCGCGGGAGCGGCGTTGCGTGCTCCAGGTAGGCCACGTCTTCCGCTTCGCACCGGAAGCGCGGGCCGTCGAACGAGCGGTGCGCTCCGGGGCCATCGGTAGGATTCGCTACGCCCTCGGGCACTTCATGAGCTTTAAGCGCCCAAGGACGGATGGTGGGCTCGCGATTTCCGATGGGGTTCACTTGGTGGATCTCGTGTCCTGGATCTTCGGCAGGCAGCCGAGCGCGGTGACCGCAGTCCTCCGGGACTACCTCGGCCGCGGCATGGATGACGCCGCCACCCTATCCCTCGACTATGGCGGAGAGAGCGCGCTGGTCGAAGCCGCGTGCTTTCCACCCGAGCCCCGCCGGGACCTCCACATCATGGGGACCGAGGGGTCCATCACCTGCGACTTCCTCGCCGACGCCGATCGGGTGAAGCTCTACGGCCACGCCCACAGGCAAGACGCCCGTGGCGTTTGGGGTGCGAGCGAAGGTGAGGTACGCACCCTTTCCGCAGCGGGGGAGGAGCCGCTCCTCGCGGAACTTCGGACCTTTCTTGCGGCGAGCAAATCCGGCCGTCCTGCGCCGGAAGCTGCGGACGGCGTGGCTGGCGCCGCGGCCGTGGCCGTAATTGAGGCCGCCGAGCGCTCCGCGAGGGAAGGGCGCCGGGTCGAGGTGGTGCTTCCCTCATGAGGCACGGGGGGGCAAAAGCATGACAACCGGGCAGAAGATCCCGCTCTCGCAGGTGGTGATCGATGACGAGGTGAAGGCGCGCGTGCTCGCCGCGACCGAGTCGGGTCAGTACATCCTTGGCCCCGAATGCAAGGCGTTTGAGGCGGAGCTCGCGGCCTATTTCGGACGCAACCACTGCGTTCTTCTCAACTCGGCCACGTCCGGCCTGCTGCTCACACTGAAAGCACTCGGTGTGGGCGCAGGCGATGAAGTCCTCGTACCGGCGCACACGGCGTTTCCGACGATCGAAGCGATCTTTCTCTCGGGTGCGACGCCGGTCTTCGTGG
>DAIOWK010000347.1:0-3877 GCA_036758525.1 Myxococcota bacterium | reverse complement strand
GTCGCCGCTTCCGAGCAGTGCCAGCGTCACCAGCGAAGTCGGCGTGATCGGCGTCGCGCGATTGATGCGCACCGAGACTTCGAACGCGAGTTTCTGCACTGCGAGGCTCTCCTCCTCGCCTCCGGCTGTCCCTCTGTCCGATGGTCGCGCATCGGGAGGGCCGATCGTCTTGGCGAGAGAGAGAGGTTCTCCGAATCGGATGTAGATCTCGCCATAGCGGCGCCGGAGCTGCTGCAGCACGCGGACAAACCACGAGAAACTCTCCTTCCTCTTCTTTGCACCACGCTGTTCGGCGACGTAGTCGCCGACATCTTGAATCTGATCGTAGGCGATCGAGACGGGAATGAGGAATACGTCCTCGCTCTTTCCCGTGCGATAGGCGTCGACAACGTACGAAAGCAGCCCAAAGCGGGGTGGCAGAAGCTTTCCGGAGCGTGAACGACCGCCTTCCACGTACCATTCAAGCGGGAAACGCTTCTCGATCAGATAGTCGATGTACTGGTGGAGGACAGTCTTGTAGATCGGATCATCCTTGAAGCTGCGGCGGATGAAAAAGACGCCGCTTCTTCGGACCAGAGGACCTACCGGGAAGAAGTTCATGTTGATGCCGCCCGCGGTGTGGTTCGGCGGCAGGCCGTTCTCGTGAAGGGCGTACTGCAGGACAAGATGATCGAGGTTTGACTTGTGCGATGGAAGAAACACGACCGGATGTCGCTGGGCCAGCGCTGCGACAGAATCGAGCTGCGACCGCTCGTAGTGGAGCGTTTCGCCGTATCCCAGGGTGTAAAGGAGCCGGATGAGACGGGCGACGAGATCAATCACGTAGGGGCTGTGGGTCGCCGCGATCTCGCGCAAATCGGAGGCCGCCTCCCGCGCAACGTCCGGCTCCGACCGCTCGAGCTCCCGTGCCAGGGTCGCGACGCGGGCGCGGAAGGCGGCGCGACCGAGGATGTCCTCGTGGACAAAGCGGGGGACCTTGTAACGCGCACCGCGCAGGCGTCTCTCGGCGCGCTCAAGCGCCAGCGCAGCCTGTCGCGCGACGAACTCTGCGAGCCCGGTGGTTTGCGCCACGTCGCTTCCGGCAGCACGGCGCCAGCGCTCGCGCAGCTCGGACAGGGGTGCAGGTCCACCCGCGACGATGCGACAGCGGTCGGGGTGGCGCCACAAAACCCAACGCTCGCGCAGCCAGCCGGGATCGCGTGGATCACCGAAGGTGGCGAGGTCCCTGAGACGCGCAACCCGAACTCCCCCCACCTCCTCGGGCTGCCACGCCACCCGCAGCGGGGCAAGCAGGGGATCGTCGGGTGCGGCCACGCAAGTCTCGAATCGGGCGGCGAGCCGCTGCTTCCGCGGGCGCCGCCGCGTGGGGGGGATCTCGAGCACATCGAAAGCCGCTGGAGTGTCGCCGGTGGGGGCATTCCGAGCAATCCAGTCAAGCAGAAGCCGGCGCTCCAACCGGCTGGACGCGTCGAGCAGAAAGACCACACGCCGGTGCCCCCCGTCTAGCGGGGCAAGGGGCCAAAGCGGTTCTTCGGGAAGGCTGCGTGTCATCGGCCCACGGACTCCGATCTGCCCGATTGTATCTTCACCGCCGGGCTGCGTGGTCGCTGACTGTCACAGGCGCGAGCGCTCTCGGCCTTCCGATCACATCGCAGGCGGCATGCCGAACAGCCGCCGGCTCGCGATCTCGGCGCCTGCTCTCAGAGCGTGTAGCTTCCGCCAAACCACCTCCTCTGCCACCTCTCCCATACCGGCTGCGGTTGCGAAGCCACAGTCGGTGCCCGCGATTACTCGGTGGACGTCTCCCACGGCCCGCACTGCGAGTTCGATGCGCTCGGCCACGACCTCGGGATGCTCCACATAGTTGGTCGTGGTGTCGATTACGCCCGCCACGAGGAGCCACGACGCAGGCAGCGGGACCCGCGCGAGCGTGCGGTGCTCGTGGGCATGGCGGGGATTGGCCATCGAGAGCACGAGCGCGCTCGCTCGCGTGCCGTAGAGCAAAGGCAAAATGGCATCCAGCGCGACGTCGTCCTCGTGTGGCCCTTCGTAGTTGCCCCAGCACACGTGCATGCGAACGCGGTCGGGTGGAATCCGGACGAGCGCGCGATTGATCGCGTGAACGACTCCCTCCACGAATTTCAGAAACTCTGACAGAGGACGGTCCGCAAATAGGGTATGGCGTTCCATCGCGAGGTCCGGGCAGTCGAGCTGCAGCACCCAGCCTTGGGAGACAACGTATTCGTACTCCGTACGCAGGGCCTCGGCGAGGGCCTCGACGTAGCGATCGAGGCTTCCGTAGTACGCGTCCTCCATCGCGCAGGCCACGATTCCTGGGGAAGGGGCGGTCCGGAAGGATTCGAGGAAGCCCGTCTTCTGCTCCGCTAGGACGCGTGCATACGCCGCGCATTCCCACTCAAGGGCTCCGCGGTCGACATACCGCACGGGCCCCTCCGCTCGTGGCGCATTCATGAGGCTCACCGACAGGCGGGAAAACTCCGGTGCCTTGAGCTCAAGGAAGCTCCGATAGCGCAGGAGGTCGCGCATAATCGGCCGCCGGCTCGCGCCGCCGAACCCGCTCAGGCAGTGCTGAAGGTAGGTGAAAAAGCTCTCCCGAGGCTGCTCGCCGTCGTTTCCAATGTCGATTCCCGCCTCGATTTGCGCGGCAACGGCTCGGCGCGTCGCATCCAGGGCGGCGGTCTCAAGCGCCAAAGGGTCGATCTGTTCGCGGCGGCTCTTCTTTTCGAGCAGCTCCAGCAGGGCCTTCGGCCGCGGGAGACTCCCGGCATGCGTCGTCAGGATCCGGCTTTCGCTGCGCTGCATTCTCCCCTCCGGCAAATCGCCGCGAACGGTATCTCATCCGATAGAATGCAGAGCGTCGCGGACGCGCAGAACCCCACTCAAGGTCCACGGTGGGGGCGTCGAAAAGTTGCGAAGGGGGATCCCGCGCATGTCCTTGCCGCCGCGACAAGTCGGTCATGACGGCATCGTCGCACTGGTCCACGGATTCGCGGAGCCCGCCCTTTTGGTGCGCGCGGGATTCATCACGGCCATCAATGAGCTGGCCCAGCGGCTTCTGGGAGGGGGCGTTCCCGGTGTCCCGCTGAGCTCCGTGCTGCGGCCGACCTTGGTCGGCGCCCTAGGTGGGACACTCGCAGACCTGTTCGAGGGGACGGCGGGCGCGACTGTGACGCCTGCGAAAGCGCTGCGTGCGGACGGCACGGAACTCGACCTTGAAGTGGCGGTGTCGCCGCTCGCGATCGAACAGGCGAACGGGTGCTTTCTCGTGCTGCGGGACGTGGGTTCGCGCGACACGCGCGAGGCACAGCGGCTGAGGGGCTATCGGCGGCTCATCGATCGTGCTCCGGACCTCATGATCACCCATGACCTGACTGGATGCATCACGTACACGAACGCGTCAAGCCAGCGTGCCCTTGGATACGCGCCCGGGGAAATGCTGGGCATGCAGATCGCGCAGATCGTGGCCGCTCCCCGCACGGAGCCGTCTCGAGGCAATCGTATCGACGCCGATGCGGCGAGTACGCTCTATGAGGCCGAACTCGTCGCGAAGGACGGAACGATGGCACCCTATGAAATCAGCTCCTCCGTGGTGGGGGACGAAAGCGGCCCGCGTGCGCTGCTCTTGATCGCCCGTGACATCAGCGCACGACGCCATGCCGAAAGAGCCCTGCGAAGAAGCGACGAAGCCTTTCGGGCCGCGGCGGAGGGGAGTTTCGACGCCCTCATTCTCCTCGAATCGATGCGGGACGAAACGGGTCGGCTCCAGGACTTACGCATCATCGATCTCAATCGCCGCGCCCTGAAGCTCGGTCGCGTTCGCCGCAATCGGGTGCTGGGGCGTCCGCTGCGTGAAGTG
>DAIOWK010000346.1:0-3880 GCA_036758525.1 Myxococcota bacterium | reverse complement strand
GCCTCCCTACGTGGGATCGCACCGCGATCCCGCTCCCCTTCAATCGGATCGCCTACTTCTACCGCGGCCCCTACTTCGCGCCGGAAAGTCCCGCCGACCGGGCAGCGCTCGAGCGATTCCGGAATGAGCTCGAAGACGATCTCGTCGATCTCGCGGCAGAGAGCTACGCCGTGATGGGTCAGCCCCGCCCGCTGAACCTTGTGAAGCGGTCCTCTCCGCCGGCGATCGTGGCGCCACTGTCAGGCGGTCCTGCAAGCGCTGCGGAAGACCGCAGTGGCACAGCAGATGCATTCCTGCACCCCGAATTCAATTCACAAGGGAAGGGAGAGATGGCAGAGAGGTATGAGCCTGAGACGAAAGCACTTAGCCACCGGGACTCATTCGGAGAGTGCGAGAGCGGGTCGAGGCACTTAAGGCTTGAGGAATACGCGCTGTCTCTGGTAAGCGCGCTGGTGCGGGAAGCACGGACTGGGGGACGCCCCGCTTTTGATTGTCTGTTCGATTCGGGATTTGATCGTGTCTATGCACTGGCGTGTCGGATCGCGGATGATGATCCGAAGCGTGCGCAAAGACTGACGTCAGAGGCACTCTTGATTGCAGCAGAAAGGCTCATTTCACCTGGGCCGGACGCTGGCGGCGAGTGCACCCGCGGGGTGCGTGAGTCTCAACTAGATCTGGCAGTCGACGAGGCGAAGACGGACGACGAGTTCAATGCCCAAGGGCGAGGGGGGCGCAGTACGAGCGTAGTCGCCGCCGAAGCGCTGCGCCTCGCCGATCTCGTCCGCACAGTCGGCGGTCTCCCGTTCGACGTACAGCTCGTGGAGATCCTGCTCGAACGCGCCGACCGCATGCTCGCGGCGGACGGCGGGCGCAACTGCCAGCGCGTCCTGACAGATGCGGAGATCGACCTCCTACTTGCTGGCGAGCAACTGGGGAGCGCCGCATAGGAACACCAGCCGTCTGCACCGAGGCTGCCGCGTTGAGGCTCGCGATTCTGGCGCTCGATCACCTCGAGCTTTCGGCGGCGCGCAGGAGGGAAACCGAGCTTCGCTCGGCACCTCCTTTGCATACCTACGGAGGCGTCATCGGGGGAAACAGCGCTGCACCGGCCAGCCTTGGAGGGCCAGGAATGAAGCCGTGCTGTTATGTCTGTCGTTACTGGTACAGCAGTACGGGGAAGGCGCTTGGGGAGTGTCGGCGTGGGCCGCCAGTGAATGAGCCGGATTGGCTGTGGTACCTGGAGCGGGGGATTCGGTTGCCGCCGAACGAGATGACACCGAGGTGGCCGAGGACGGACTACTCGGAGTGGTGCGGGGAGTTTCGGAGGCGCTCGTGGCTGGAGCGGGTTCGGGAGACACGGCGGCTATCACGATCATCTCCTGCCGCTTCGTCGTCAAATACGGGGTGATCCCACCTCCCACGTCGGTTCGCGCGTTCGTTGGCGCGTGGCACCGCGCGCACCATCACGGATCGGTGTCGAACCTGAATACGCTTGTGCCGATCAACCTGCGCGCGCGCACCGCACAGGGCCTCTCCGCGGGCGTCGGCAACCGCGCTACGGGGATCGTCGTGCGACTTCCCCTGCGCATCCGCGATCCGAAGAGGCGATTGCGCGAGATCCACCGGCGCGTCGAGGAGCGCAAGGAGCACCCTGCCGCCGCGTTCTTCCCGATCGTCGCGAGCGTGCTCGCGACTCTTCCGCGTCCGCTCTATCGAGCCCTCGCCTACCGCAGCGCGAAGGCGATAGACCTGATCGTGACGAACGTCCCGGCCGTCCCGGTCGTCAGGTACCTCGCGGGGGCCGAGATCGAGGCGGCCTATCCCTTCGCCCCCGTGGCGCCGCACTGCCCCGTGAGCATCGCCCTGTATGGCTACCGTGATCATCTCTACGTGGGGCTCGACGCCGACGCCACCTCGCTGCCGGATCTTGACGCGTTCCGCGGCCTCCTCGCGCGATCGTTCGCCGAGGTGGTGGAGGCCGCGCGGGCATCCGACGCGTTGGGCTAGGTTCTGCTCTCCTCGGAGGAAACGATGTCGAACGCACAGGTAATCGTGGAGACAGGGCTCGGGAAGCTCCTGGGCTTCGAATCCGAGGGAGTCCGCTTGTTTCGCGGCATTCCCTTCGCGGAGCCGCCCGTGGGCGAGCGGCGCTTCCGCGCGCCCGAGCCCGTGAAGCCGTGGCCCGGGGTCCGCGACGCGAAGCAGTTCGGTGCTGCCGCCCCGCAGCCGAAGCTCGCCCTCGCGGCGCTCCCGGGCATGGACGTCGGTCCGCAGAGCGAGGACTGCCTCTACCTCAACGTCTACGCGCCCGCGGTTGCGGGCCCGCAGGCCCGAAAGCCCGTCATGGTCTGGATCCACGGCGGCGGCTTTGTGATCGGATCGGGCGCGCAGTCGATCTACGATGCGCGCGCCCTCGCGAAGCGGGGCGACGTCGTCATCGTAACCATCAACTACCGCCTCGGCGCGCTCGGCTGGATGGATCTCGGAGACCAGGGCGATCTCGCCGTCGAGAACGCCGGCCTCCTCGACCAGATCGCTGCCCTGCGTTGGGTGCGCGACCACGTCGCGACCTTCGGCGGTGATCCCGACAACGTCACGATCTTCGGCGAGTCCGCGGGCGGCATGAGCGTCGGCACGCTCATGGGCTGCCCCTCCGCGCACGGTCTCTTCCACAAGGCGATCGCTCAGAGCGGCTCCTGCCAGGCGGTGCACGCGGACCGCGACGGCTCGGCCGCGGTGACCGCCGCGATGCTCTCGGCCCTCGGCCTCTCCTCGCCCCACGTGCGCCAGCTGCGCGAGGCGCCGGTGGAGAAGCTGATGGCGGCGCAGCAGCAAGTGAGCCTTCAGCTCATGCTCACCGGCGGGAAGCACCTGCTGCCGTTCCAGCCCGTCGTGGACGGGCGCGTGTTGCCCCGGCATCCCCTGGACGAGGTCGTGGAGGGTCTCGCACGTGACGTTCCGCTCCTCGTTGGCACGACCCTCGACGAGTGGAAGCTCTTCGCCTTCATGGACGGCGAGGTGCGCCAGCTCGATGAGGCGCGCATCGCCGCGCGCATCCAGCAGCGCCTCGCCCACGCCGACGGCGCGCGCATCGCGGCGGGCTACCGCGCGACGCGCCCCCAGGCGGGCGGCGCTTCCCTCTGGGTCGCGATCGAGACCGACCGTGTCTTCCGCGTGCCCGCGATCCGCCTCGCGGAGGCGCAGCTCCGCGTGCGCCCGGACGTCTTCATGTACCTCTACACTTGGGCGTCGCCGGCCTTCGGCGGCGTCCTCGGCGCGTGTCACGCGATCGAGCTGCCGTTCCTGTTCGACGTCCTCGAAGTGCCGGGCGCGGAGAACTTCGCGGGCAAGGGGCCCGAGGCGAAGCGCCTCGCGGGCTGGACGATGGACGCGTGGACGGCCTTCGCGCATCGCGGCGACCCGAGCAATGCGGGGCTCGGCACGTGGCCGCGCTACGACCTCGCCCGCCGCGCCACGATGGAGCTCGGCGCGCGCGCGGGCGTGCTCGACGACCCTGCCGCCGACGAGCGGCGGCTCTGGGACGGCGTGCTGTAGGCAGACGTCACTTTGGGACGTCGCCCGAGGCGCGCACGCGCTCCCGGGGCACGAGGCCCGAGCACCTCGACGCGCCCCTGTGCTCCGCCATTACGCCTCGGGTGCGGTTCGCTCGTGTGCAAGCGACTCCGACTTCCCGTCCAGCCGGAGTGAATGCCGTTTCCCGGGATCCGCTCTGGAACACCCCTCCGCGTAGAGCGCAACACGGGCACAAGTTCTCTCCCATCCGAAAGGATGTGGCACGAAGGCGAGTCCGGAGCGGCGGTGTTTTGGCCGTCTTTACGCGGCTTCTCGCCAGGCGTAGCGGTGATGGAGGCCGCCCAGC